>JAAENB010000304.1 GCA_024224995.1 bacterium
AGATTTCACAAACATTATCATCAATAATGTTCGCTTAATCTGATAAAAAAGACCTTATTAACTCCCGGAATAGATTTCAACTCTTTTATCGATCCCGGGGAGAAAATGCTCTAAATAAAATTAATATCAGCATTATTAATAACGTGGGGGGATCCCTGCGATCACATAACGTGGGGCTGGAAGCCCCACGCTATGAGAAAACCCCATGACGCTGGTGAACCAATTTATAAACAGGGCCTGTTTTTCCGGAAGATGTTATCCGGGGTTCTGCTTTGCTGCCCTATGGGATGCGCCCCCTGGGAGGGGTGCGTATCCAGTCGCAGGGGCGGTTTCTGAGACGTTGCATGCAACGTCTTTACGAGTCTCTTCACGGAGATTTTATATGGGGCCTTCTTCTTCATAACGTGTTATTTTAAAGAAAAAAGCAGGATCGGAGATTAAAAAGTCTTAAGGACACAAAAAAATCTGCCGGGAATTTAAGCACCACACAAAAATTCAGAAAGGCAGATTTTTTATCCAAATATATATTTCAATATTTTCTTTATTAGCAACATACAGGAAAAAAGTTCAAGCAAAAAATTTTTATTTTCCAACTTTTTCCGGATGCTGCCCCCTGTGCGTAATCCGGTCTCATGTAAAAAACAGAAAAATACAGCACCGGTAAATCTTTAAAATTTTTAATTATTGGTCCTTCATTTTTTTTAAAAGCAGTCTCGGCTGCTTTTTTCCTGCCCTTAATTTGCTATTTTGGAAGGTGATGACAATTCTTTCAATTACATCATAGGTAGAGTAGATACCAAGCTGAAACCTTTGCGTTTTTGGCTCTCAACGGTACATGTTTCAATTCCTCATAGGTAGAGTAGATACAGGCGTGTAAGCAACTTTATGACAATATTATATTTATTTCAATTCCTCATAGGTAGAGTAGATACGGTCTCATTTTGGTTCATGTTGATAGTTATTACGAATTTCAATTCCTCATAAGTAGAGTAGACACAAAAATTGATGATATAAACGGGGAAGGGCGGTTTTATTTCAATTCCTCATAGGTAGAGTAGATACCACTGACAAAAAATATATAACCCTTCAAGGTAGTCGATTTCAATTCCTCATAGGTAGAGTAGATACTCTGTCAACACAGGGGTATCAATGCAGAATTATAGCGGTTTCAATTCCTCATAGGTAGAGTAGATACATAGAATCGTTTTTTTCATTTAAAACTCCGTAACATGTTTCAATTCATCATAGGTAGAATAGATAAGATTCTCTCTTAACTACCTGGTATAACCCAGACATTGCGTTTCAATTCCTCATAGGTAGAGTAAAAACTCATTTCGGATTTGAAAAGGAATAACATGGAAAAAAATTTCAATTCCTCATAGGTAGAGTAAAAACCCTCGAATAATGCACAAAAAAACACCCCCTGAACATAAAAATTCAAAAAAAGTGACATTTTCAAAGAACCTGTTAGCCAAAACAGCATTATCAAGCCAAATTTTTCTGTCGACCTCCCGGGTTTTTTACACTACCCAGGGTCGACAGATCCCCAAACATCCCCACAGGAATGTCTACTTAGCTAATAAAATTATATCTACCACCCCCACCCAATTCCATCAACCCTTTTATCCCCTCCCTGATAAAAAACCTATTATATAGAAGAAACCACCCCTCTGCCGAACTCTCCGAAACCTACTCAAAACCGGTCGTTGAGCGGAGCCGAAACAACCGGCTCTTCACCGGTTACCGATCCCCCCTACCCCACAAGAAACCACCCCATGAAAGCGACGTTACGAACGTCGCTTTCAAAACCAGCTACTTTCCGAAATCTCCTCTTACCTCTTACCTCTTACCTCTTACCGATCACCGATCACCGATCACCGATCACCTCTCCCTCACCAGCTCCACAAACGCGCCATCCCCCCCATTCTCCGCAAACATATCAAACCCACACTCATCACATCTCGAATGATCCCTGCACCGCGCGCAAACCCGTTTCCCCTCAACAATCCCGGGCAAAAACTCAAACACCGCTTCCGCGGCCTCAGCCACGGGCACATCCATTGCCCACGCCAACCGCTTCAGTATATTGGAAGATTTATCCGACAACCTGGAAGACTTACCCATACCATCACCTCACACTATTATATATAGACCAATCAACAAACACACAATCAATCCTCCACAACCTACCACACAAGCGTATATCGTCAAGCATTAATCCTATACACCATAGCAATTTCCACAATAAATTCAATTTTTTTGCTTTCCAAAAGAGCACAATGTGATAAGATATGTCATCATGGAAATAAACTTAAAAGACATAGGAGAGCGGTTCATCAAAGCACGCAAGCACCTCGGCCTCTCTCAGCAGGAGATGGCAAAAAAGGCCGATATCAGCCGCTCTTTCATCGGCCACGTAGAAAACGGCAACCAGAACCCGTCATACGATTTCCTCTCGAAGATAGCAGAAACCTACGAGATATCCATAGACTGGCTCCTCACCGGCCGCGGCACCATGCACCTCTACTCCCACGACCACTACCTCACCAACCTCACCCAGCCCCAGCAGCAGCTCCTTGAAAAACTCCAAACCCAGCCCGTAAACAAACGGACCGCCCTTGAAAAGGTCTTCACCGATATCCTGAATATACCCGAATAACCCGATAAAAGTGTTGAAAATATTTACAGGGGATGATAGTTTTACTTTTATTAATGAAGCAGACATTCCCAAAACAAAAACCTTGAATTATTTTTCATAAAAAAATCAGGTATGTTCATTTATTCCCGGTAGGACACGGCGCGCCGTGTCCCGTGTTTTGCGTCACCACACGACTTTACGAAAAATCCCGGAGCCCCGGAGGGGCTCAGTCACGTAGCCCGGAGAAAATTTCAAAGAATAATTTTTAGATATCGCCGGGAAGAGTTCTGGGATACCTTCAATAATACCTGGCGCCGAGATCCCTGTTATAGTCCGTTTCCAACTAAAAAAGAGTAGACTTTCCCCACTAAAATACTATTATTTAGAAAACAATTTAATCAAAAGGGGGCTTTATGAAAAAAATATTTTGTATTGGTTTATTAATGGTCCTGGCACTTTCAGGGTGTGAAGAGGGCATGACCTCTGATGATGGCACGGGAACATCAGGAGATGGTCAAGAAACCGGGTTTAGCTTTTCGGACATGTATTCAAGAATGAATGCTCTGCAAGAAGAGGTTGACCGGTTAAAACAGGTCAACGATGAGCAGGAAATAACTATCCAGGCTTTAAGCGATGGCTCATCAAGTTCTATTGGCGGTTTGGTTACAAGGATTGATGATTTAGAGAGCACTGTTGGTGATGCTTCAAGTGGTTTAGTCAGCACCGTTAATAGTCATGGGACTTCAATAGGTACCCTGGTTAGTACTGTGGGCAATGCTTCAAGTGGTTTAGTCAGCACTGTTAATAGTCATGGGACTTCAATAGATAATTTAAATGATGATTTATTAGATCTTAACAGTACTTTTACGGGTGTAACCAGGTTAACCGATCCCAATACAGGACAGCCGACTATACAATTTAGCGGGGTGAATGTTCAGATTGTTAGCGGTTCGGGGTATACGAATGGAGTTAATACTGATTTTTGGACAGATGGAACGGTAAACGGTCTCGGTAATTTAATTGTGGGCTATAATGAAATAGAAGACAGCGGTGACAACAAATCAGGCTCTCATAATATTATCGTCGGTTCATGGAATAATTATCCCTCTTATGGTGGACTTGTTGCAGGTTCTAATAATACAATAAGTGGCAAATATTCCAGTGTGAGCGGGGGGTTTGATAACATAGCCGAAGGTCTTGCATCCAGTGTGAGCGGGGGAGATCAAAACACAGCCAGTGCTAATGCTTCCAGTGTAAGCGGGGGACGCATGAACACAGCTGGCGGCATCTGGTCCAGTGTGAGCGGGGGAGATAATAGATCTGTTACCGGTAATTTAAATTGGGCAGCCGGAGACTACTTCCAGCATCAATAACCCCACGGAAAATTGTCGGCCGTTCTTACGCAAAAAGGACGGCCGGAGCCGCCCCTCTTCCCCATGAAAGCGACGTTACGAACGTCGCTTTCAAACCAGCCCCGCCCTCCGGGCACCAGATCACCTCTCCCACTCTCACCCTGCCCCAACAGCAGCTCCTTGAAAAGCTCCAAACCCAGCCCGGGAACAAACGGACCGCCCTTGAAAAGGTCTTCACCGATATCCTGAATATACCCGAATAACCCGATAAAAGAGTAGAAATTATTTACAGGAGATGATAGTTTAAATTTATTAAATAGACATTCCTGCTCAATTTTGACAAGAAGTCTGTTGCCCTGACTAGTGCTTTTTCTGAATAAATATTAATCTACTAAAATATTTTATTTCGATAAAAGTGACTCTTCGGGGGTTCGTACAGTACAAAATTTATAACGTCGGAGGAAAGAATAATGAAAAAAATAATTTTAGCCATTATGGTGTTTGGAACTATTCTATATGCTTTTGCTAGTGATATAAAAAAAATTGGTACCGGTCTTGAGTGGGAGGCTCATAACATAAGAATTATTGTTGTTGGAAAGGGTAATAAGTTTATAGATTTAGAAGAATTATATGGTATAAAGCTGTTTGAAGCGGAGATTAATATAAAGAATACGCATGTCGGAAAAGGATACATTCATGATTACACATGAAGGAGACCTTATTATGACTGTAGCTGATAATATTGACAAGACTGATCATAAAGATGCATGTCCGGAAATAGTTTCAATGGGGATTTCGGCAACATCTGAAGAGCTTTTGATTTCTCGCAGTAGAGCAATGGCATTGCTCTATAAGACAATGAAAACTGCCTATCTGGAAAATGATGTTAAAAAAAGTAATTTTGGTAAAAAAAAATATAAAGATTGTGTTGGTGCTCAACAAATTGTAGACATTTATCTTAAAGCTATAAAAAATGATAAGTATTTAAAAGAAACGAGTATTCAGTATGGAAATGACTATAAGCGCTGGAGGTTGTGGGATATAAAACTCAGTAATGACTGGAAAAAAGATCTAATAGAAGAAAAAAAAATATTAGAGACAGAAGATGTGAACCTGTATTTTTGCAGTCAAGGGAGTGATACTAATGACCTAAATAAAGTTGTATATCATCTGAATTTCGGAATCCCGCTAAGTGACCTGCACAATAACAATTTCTTTTATCATCTGTCAGAGGGAAATGGTTACACGAATGAATCACAAAATGAATGGAAGAAAGCACGAGAAAGGGCCACTAAATGTACCGCCTGTGTTAAGAAAAATTATAAGCCGTATATAGCCCCACCGAGCGAATTTTACACCTATCTAAAAGGTGCAATCACCTATTTGTATTACGGATACTATCACAATTTGGATTTTGTGAAAAGAAAAAAGTTTAACGACAAGGATAGTCATATGAATTTGATTAAAGCCAAGATTTGGGAGATAACGAAATTACTGGCGAACAGGGGTTCTGGATTTCCAAATGATGCGGTTAAGGATTATGAAAATGCAGCTCTTGAATTTTGTTCAAAAGAATGTGTCAAGGATGATGCAGAAAATGCAACAAAGAAATACACGCAGTTGCGCACTCTATGGGAATGCAGACTTTTCTACGAACAACATAAAAAGAAATGTGGAAATAAAAAAGCGCCCTATCCCTTTGACTCTATTGGTACCGGAAAACCGCTACCGGTATACTGGGATGAGATTGAAGCGGGTTCATTTGGAAGTGTTGAATGGAAAAAAAGAAAAGCACTCATTATAGTGGTAGAGAACCGCGACTCTGTTCGTGAACCTCATGAATCTGCTAAAAAAATAAGAGATGCGTTCCAGCCAACTACTGATCCCGATGCTGCTGAAACGAATGTTAAAAATGGGATGGTTAACTTGCTGAAATTACAGCTTGGAGCTACGGATAAATAAGACAGGTTAAACCCGGGGGTGGCTGTCATTTGTGTAATTTATAGTTGCGCTTTTGGCAGTTGCTTCGGGGAAGCGCAACAATTTCCATTTTTTTTACTTTCCAAAAAGCATACTACTGTTTCTCCCTATCTCGCGGAAGGAATGCCGGAGCTATTTTCAATATTTACCCGGGCTCCGTTCTCAATTAAAAACACGCTTATTTCATAATGCTTAAACGATATTGATAAACGCGAAGGCGTTCCCCAAAATTGATCTTCCGCGTCAATATGGGCTCCCTTCTTTAACAGGAACTTAATCTTTTGAATACTCTTACAGCCTACTGCCGCAAGCAGCGGAGTCTCCCCCCTGTTTATTTTTCGCGTTAACCAGAGCCCCATTCGTGAGAAGCAGCTCAAGGTATTCAACCGATCGATAGCGAGCAGCCTCAAGCAATGGCTCTAAACAGGGGACCATTCTTTGAATTCACTTTTGTATGGTGAACACAGGCCGATACCGCGTAGAGCATGCATAGTATCAATAGTTTCTTTTTCATTGTGTTCTCTATTTATAAAATTTTAATTATAAATGTATTCTCCTCCCAATATCTCATAGAGGAATAATAAACCGCGAAGCTGAAAACGGCAAGCTTTTAATTCCCCTTACAAGCGTGCGCACCTCTCCCCCCATGCATCAGGAGAAAAAAAAATTCAGTCTGATAATGAGACTAAATGAGTCCGCATCCCAATAAATCGACTGTTTTGTCCGGCAGCCCCCAAAAAATCTGCCACGATATCACCCCATGCATCTCCGACGAGCTCAAAACATAATGGCAAAACCGATAACCATCGGTCTTAGCGGGATCTTCCAGGGACGGGTCCAGGATAATATCCAGGAACTCTTCCACAGCAAAAGCCACAATAGCGGAAACCGACATTTTCATAAATTTCCGAAGATCGCCGAGTAGGGCCGAGGCTTTGCAGCCCCTTTCCCCTCTCAGAACCGTACGTGAGACTTTCACCTCATACGGCTCAAGCTATCTGAAACCGGGTGTCAGCCCGGCGGCAAGTATTCTCTTTTTCAACAGCATGATGTACTTTCTTTCAGCGTAGTATTCTCTGTCCTCACTTAGGTAAGGATTTTTGTTGAGCTTTATCATCCGGTGCCTTACTATTTTAGTATCACTTGGGAGAATAAGCTCGTTACTACCGCTATGGAAGACCCAATTTCTACTCCCTATACTC
>JAAENB010000305.1 GCA_024224995.1 bacterium
ACCTGCCGAGGCATCACTCCCGGTAGGCATAATTTACATTCCGAACTACGTTTTTCGGTATATTAAGACACGACCGACCCTGTATAGCGGGGTGCGACCCCTGCGAGGGGAAAAAATACGTCAGAAACTAAATAGTATTGCGATCTGCGTCTGGCCTGGAAGTATCCCTCTTCTAAATGTGAGGACTGTTTGAGCGGAGCGAGTTCCGCAGCATTTAGAAGAGGGATGCTTCCAGGCCCGCTCACTTGCACAATTTAGTTTCTTGAGAGCAGCTGAACGAATAAAAAAAGGCGGCATAAAGCACGAGGATTTTTAAAGGACGGGGATAAACCCCGTCCTGTATTACTATCGAATATAAGAATTTGGATTAAGTGCTTTTCTTCCTCTTCGAACTTCAAAATGAAGGTGCGGACCGGTCGACATTCCGGTAGAACCGACCTTGCCAATAAGTTGTCCTTTTTTAACCCGGGCTCCTCTGCGGGCGATTCTTTGTGACATATGACCGTAATAGGTTGAGAGGTCTTTTTCATGTTTGATTACAACCAGGTTTCCGTAACCGTTGCGGTTAAATTCGGACCGGATGACCCTGCCGCCTGCTGAGGCTTTAATTGGAGTTCCTGTTGGAGCGGCAATGTCGATCCCTTTGTGAAAAGACCGTCTTCTTTTGGTAACGGGATGTACCCGGTAACCAAACTTACTGGAGACCCTTCCGGCCGCGGGAACTATAAACCCCTTGGTACTTGCGGTGGAGTCTTTATCCACGGTTTCAATGGTCTCTTTTCTTTTCGGCATATCTTTTTGAATAAAGGCGCCAAAGGCCCATCCTTCTTCCTGGTTTGTTTTCCTGATTAATACCCAACGGGCTTTTACGCCATTGACTCTATCGACAAAACTGGTTTGAGCCAGGAGTTCAACCTTTTCCTGGAAGCTGACTTTTCCCACTTTCATGCCATAGAGGCTGCCGGTATCACGAATATTAACATCATCTGCATTAATATAGGCATACTGTTTTGGCGGGATTTTTTTCTTGGTATGGATGATGGTCTGTTCTTTTATATCTGTGGCCTTGTCAATATCTACGGGAATGTCGATTTTGGTTTTACTGCCAAACCCGAGCTGCTTGTTTATATCAGTCATATAAGCTCTCATTTTTTTTAACAGAGCCTCTTTTCTCGCCAGGTCGGCTTTATGCTGTTTTGTTACATCCTTTTTATAATATTTAAAAAAGCTGCCCTCTTTTGAAAAGGCCATAGTTCCTATTACCGTTCCCACACAAAGGAATACAAGAATTAAGCTTACTATATATTTCATCGTAATTCTCCTGTAGTTAAACCAAAATAAATACCCGTTCTCACTCAATAATAGAGCAACAAACAGGATTCCTGTCTTTAAAAAACAGTTATATAGAATTTACCTCAAAAAAAAGATAATGTCAATAAAATATTTAGTACTCCTTGAGCTCTATAAAATAATACAAAAATAGTGCTTGAAGTCCGATAATAATATGAGATAAATTTGTATGGTAATCCATAAAAAAAAAGAGTTTGGAACGAATGATATCCATTAGAAACCTGACATATTCACTAATAGCAGTCTTTGTTATTGTATTCTCTTCTTTTCCTATTAAAGGGGCTCCCCATTTAAAAGTTACCGATATTGACACGGATAATGATTTTCCCAATATCAAAATAGATGTAACAGTCAATAAGCTGTACGATAAAGACATTCTTGCCCTGGATGAAGAGAATTTGCTGGTTTATGAAGATGAATCCAGGGTAAATTACGTAAAAGTTGAAAATTTGTCCGAAACGACCGATTTTTTGTACCTTGTGTTCTCAATTGACTCAAGTAGAAGCATTAGTGAACGATTTCTTACTGCCATAAAATCATCAGCAAAAGATATAGTTAACAACACCGGTGCCCGCGATAAAATTGCCATTTACCGCTTTAATGACAGAGTAGTAAAATTGAACAATTTTACCCTGAAAAAGAAAGAACTCATCAATGATATCAATTCTATTAAACGACACGGAAAAAAAACCCTGTTATTCAAATCAATATTCTATTCTATTGACCTGCTGGAAGATGAGAGTGTCAAACGGAAAGCAATTATCGTTTTTACCGATGGAAAGGATGAGGGAAGCAGCATTACCGATGATGATATAATTAACCTGGCCAGAGATAGAAATATCCCAATAAATTTTATTTGTCTAAAAACATCAAAAAATATAAAGACAATGGAACGGATCTCATTGCTCACCGGCGGAACACTGGCTTATAGCAGCAATGACAGAGATGTCGCGAAAATGTATCAAACCATACTTTCGCATATTAAAAACAAGTACCGTATTACCTATAAGTCCATGCTGAAGCAGGACGGCAGTTCTCATAAACTGGAAGTACGGCTTAAATACGGGGACATTAGAGACAGTGAGATCAGCACCATCATTGTTAAGAATAAATTCCTGAATTTTGCTTTTCTTTCGGGTATTAATATTGTCCTGTTTTCCATAATTCTGGTTCTGCTGGTTGTATTGTGCATTACAATTATCTTCCTGGTAAAAAAAGAAAAAAAGAACGGAGATGAGATATATGGTTCCGGCTCTAAGCCTTCAAAAAGATCTTCCAAAAGTTCTTCCAAATCCAAAATGGAAGAATATAAAGACTATTACGACCAGATGATAGAACTCGAAGAAAGTGAACGGTCTTATGAAGAGGATATTGTATCATCTATGGATGAAGACTCTTCATATTCCGATGTGTGGCTTATCGAAAAAGACGGTCCTGAAGCTGGTAAAAAAATACCAATTTATTGGCCCGAAGCAACTATTGGCAGCGAGCATGATAATTCCATAGTTGTTTCAGACAATACTGTATCCCCAAAACACGCTAAAATAAAAAATGTCAAAGGGGTCTATTACCTGTTCGACCTGGTTTCCGACAACGGAACCTTTCTTAATAATAAAAAATTACTCCGCCCGAAAGCCCTGTATGATTGGGATGAAATAAAAATCGGACACACGCAATTCGTCTTCAGAGGATCAAAATTATCATAAAATCTTCAACTTTTAATGCTGATTTCGCAGCGATTTAATATTAATAAAATTGTTGACTCCCTTTCAAAGACAATTTTAATGATAAATTCAATAGAATTTAAAAAATTTTGGTTTATTTTCCAGGCAAAACACTATATAGTACATTGATTGAATCAAATGAATCATAATAGTGCTAAAAAAGCTAATAGAACAGGATATAATGAGCAATAATCTTTTAAAATCAAGTCAAAGCCAGGCAAAAATATTGGTTGTTGATGACGAACCGCTCATCAGGAGGGTATTAATAAAATATCTTCTCGACCGGAATTATCTTATTGATACAGCGGAAGACGGACAAAGTGCTCTTAAAAAGCTTGAAGAAAATGCCTATGACCTGGTACTTACGGACATAAAAATGCCCAATATGGGTGGAATAGAGCTCCTCCAGGTAATGTCTGATAATTTCCCTGATACGCCGAAAATTGTATTAACTGCTTATGATTCTTACGATCACATTGCCGCTGCCCTGAAGACCGGGGCCTATGATTTTCTCACAAAACCAATAACCGACTTTACCATTCTTGAACATTCCATTGAACGTGCCATTGAGAGAAAAAGGCTTAATGATGAAAAAAATAAATACATTGATCAGCTAAAGCAGATTAATGAAATAATATCCATGCTCAACAGTGGTAAGACCACGGAAGATATATTCAATTCTCTGTATAAAACACTTAAAAAAATAATTCCCTTTAACAGGCTTACCCTCACCAGGCTGCAAAAAAGCAGCAATATCGTCCGTATTAAACTTGTTGCTTCCGACAAAAAAATACTCTTCCCCGAAGGGAATACCTTTAACCTGGAGCGTTCGGCCTTAAAACCGGTAATGGAAAGTAAAAAGTTTTTAAACCTGGAAAATCTTGAAGAATTTCTCGCGCGTCATCCCGAATCGGAAAGCACAAAAATGCTGGTGGATGAAGGAATGCGCTCCTCTCTGGTCGCTCCCCTGATAATCAGCAGTGAGATCAAAGGATTTCTTATATTTTCATCCGAGAACACCGGGGCGTTTAAACAGGATCATGTTTCTTTTCTGGAATCAATAGCCGGGCAGATTGCCTTAAGCGTACAGCGAGGTGAGCTCTTAACCGAGATAGAGCAGCATACTAAAAATCTTGAGGAAATGGTAGATCATCGCACTAACCAGATCATCAAGACCCAGAAAACTACGGTTTTCGCTCTCAGCAGGCTGGCAGAGACCAGGGACCCGGAAACAGGAGATCATCTCGAACGGATACGAAATTATTGTGTACTTCTTGGAAAACTATATAAAGAGTCCGGCAGCAATAGTGATATAACAAACCGTTATCTCCAGGATCTTTATGATTCTTCTATATTGCATGATATCGGCAAAGTTGGTATTCCCGATGGTATTTTGCTCAAAGAAGGATTCCTTAAAGATAATGAATTTGAAATAATGAAAACCCATACCACAATAGGGTATGATTCCCTGAAATCATCTACCAAAGAACTGGAAGCTGATTCTTTTCTCAGCATGGCTGCTGCCATCACCCTGTACCACCACGAACGCTGGGATGGTCTGGGCTATCCCGAAGGGCTTAAAGGAGAAGAGATTCCCCTTGTGGCGAGAATCATTGCAATCGCCGATGTTTATGATGCTCTTACAACCAAAAGGCCTTATAAAGAAGCCTATAGCCATGAAAGGGCAATTGAGGTTATGAAAAAAGAAGCGTCGAGATTTGATCCCGTGCTATTTGAAATATTCTGTAGTCATGCCGGGGAGTTCGATAAAGTCAGAAAAAAATACGAAGATAAAGAGTTAAAAGGAAATTAAAAAGGAAACGTAACATGTACGGTCAGAATACAGGTATGAGATTTGGTGGTCCGTTAACACCAACGGTAAAAAAACTGCTTATTATAAATGGAGTTATTTTCCTGATCCAGACGCTGGCAGGGCTCTTCCCCGCTCTCATCAGTCAGGGAACTATTGAGCATTTTTTCGGATTAAGTCATGCGGGAATTTTCAGTGAATTTAAAATATGGCAGGTATTCACCTACATGTTTATCCATGGAGGATTTTTACATATTGGTCTTAATATGCTTGTCCTTTTTATGTTTGGCGGCGAACTGGAACTTCTCTGGGGAAATAAATTCTTCCTTAAGTATTATCTCTATTCCGGGATTGGAGCCGGCTTATTCATCATCTTGATGAATTATGTTACATTTTTAAGCTGGCCCGGCAATGCAAATAGTCCTACACTTGGAGCATCAGGAGCCATCTATGGTATTCTTCTGGCATACGCCCTATACTGGCCAAATAGAGAAATACTCTTGTTCCCGTTCTTTATACCAATTAAAGTTAAATACGTTGCGTTGGTTATTGGTCTCATCGCCTTTTTGGGAACCATGGGCAGTTGTGCCTCTGTAGAAGGCGGCGTGAGCCACATTGGGCATTTGGGAGGTATTATTTCCGGGTATATTCTTCTGAAATTAATGAAGCGTTCATCGGGGAGCAGCAGCTTTGCCGGTAGTTCTCAATCGAACAATAGTAATATCGTAAGTGATACGTTAAAGAAGGCCCGTCTTAAAAAGAAGAAGAAAGAAATAGAAACACGGATAAAGGCTAAAAAAATAATTGATGATCTTCTTGAAAAAATAGCGCGGGAAGGGATGAGTTCTCTTACGCCGGAAGAAAGAAAACAGCTGGAATGGGCCAGGAAGCATTATTATCCCGAAGGGAATGATATTGTTCACTGACCCTGCTGTAATTTTAAGTATTATTTCACAAATTTATTCACCAGTTCCAAAAAGTCACCGGGATTAAAGGGCTTAACGATCCAGCCGGAGGCGCCGGCATCTTTCCCTTCTTTGATCTTCGCTTCTTCGAACTCAGTTGTGAGAACAATAACGGGAGTAAATTTATCGATCTCCCGGAAATTTCTCAAAAAAGTCAATCCATCCATAACAGGCATATTCACATCAACGATACAGAGACTTAAATTGTCATCGTTTTTCATCTGCTTGACCTTATTCAGGGCATCGGAACCATTTTCTGCCTCTACAATATTAAGCCCGAGACCTTTTATGGAAAGTTCAACGCTTTTTCTTATTGTTGGAGAATCATCAGCTATCAATATTGATTTCATATTATTCCTCTTTAAAAAAATACTTCTTTATTGCTCTCCAAAATAATAAACTTTTTTCTTCCATTTGTCAAACAAAAAAACAGCCGGGATTCTATGAAGATATTCCTGAATTTTTCAAGCAGAGAACTGTCAGGTCATCCATTAAAGGCTCATCTCCTACAAACTGATGAAAATCTTCCATTATGTACTTCAAAACATCGTGTGATGAACCATCGGGAGGAGCTTTTTGAAAAATCTCGCTGATTCGTTTTACTCCATACTGCTCATTGTTCTTATTCGTTGTTTCACTTAAGCAATCGGAATACACCAAAAGCGAACTGACTTCGGAGACATCGAATGTCATTGTATCATAATCGCTCTGCAACAATTTCTTACCTAAGAATGTTCCTTTTAGATTTCCTTTTTCCGGTTCAATAACCCGGACAGTATTATGTATATCTTTACAAAATAAATCAGTGTGAGCGGCATTTACGTATTCGGCAATATTTTCATTAAAGCGGATCAGGATACCGGTTAAATAATTGTCGATATCATTAATTTCACCAATGAGCTCTTGATTAATATTTTCCATTACCTGGTTTAACGGGAGGTCCATCCGGCTAAAAGACCTGAAGATAATAGTTTTCGCGATCATTGTAATAAGAGCCGAAGCGATTCCATGCCCTGATACGTCAAATATTGAAACTCCGGTGAGATTCCCGCAGTCTTCATAAATATCATATAAATCCCCGGAAACCCCCGCGCAGGGTTTGTAGACATAGTTAATATCCCACCCCCGCACTTTTGGCGGATTTTTTATAAAAAATTTCGACTGTACATTGACTGCCATTTTCATGTCTCTGTTGGCTTCTCTTTGAGCCTCTTCCAGGCTGTTGTTCACATCAAGGAGTTTGATATTTTTTACTTCTATCTCTATAATGGCGTCTTCCAGCTCTCTGTTCACCGTTTCCAGTTCCGCGGTTCTTTCTTTTACTTTATCTTCCAGTTCATTTCTCTGGTCATCTATAATCCGGAGGTGGTTAAAGGATCTGCATGATGATATAATTGTGGTAAAAAGTTTTGTCGCGGTGAGTTCGGTCTTTTCTTTGTAATCATTTATATCATAATCACGGATTACTTTTTCAGCAGGGGCTTCTCCCGGCTGACCGGTGCGCAGTATAATCCTGACAAATTTATTCCCCAGGTCTTCCCGTATCTGCTTTGCCAATCGCAAGCCTGCGTCATTTGTCTCCATTACAACATCCAATAAAATTATAGCTATATCGGAATGTTTTTTCATCATTTCAAGAGCTTCTGCTCCTGAATAAGCGCTTACAAACTCAATTCCCTTTCCTTCAAAAGTAAAATCGGACAGAACCATTTTGGTAATTGAATGAATATCCTTATCGTCATCAACAATAAGAAGTTTCCAGGTACCCGTTCGCACTTCTGTTTTCGGAGGAGCAAAGACTATATCACTATTTTCCGTCTTATTATTATTCATTTATCTTCTCTATAATACTATCGCAACCGTCCATATATTGAATAATTGCAAACACTGGAAGAATAAAAAATATACCTCATTTTTTAGATAAAGTCTATTCTTTTTTTTAATTTTTCTTCTGAATATAGTGTATACAGGAGAAGGAGGCAAGGAAAAAGGTTCAAGGTTCAAGAGTCTCGTCTTGTTCCGTAATTACCCCACCAGCCTCTACTGTAAAGGTTTTGTGTGAGCCGAAGTCGTTGAGGTTTACGGAGTTTGAGTGTACCATAGTAAAGATGACCTGGTTTCCTCTTCGAAGGATATCAATCATATTTTTTCTTCTCTTTTCATCGAGCTCCGAAAAAATGTCATCAACAAGGATTACGGTCTTTTCGCCTCTTTTTTCTTCAATAATCTCATTTTCCGACATTTTTAGAGCTATTGCGGCTGTCCTTCTCTGTCCCTGAGAGGCATAATTGACAAAATCATTATTCATGGAATTCTTAAAAATATAGTCATCTCGCTGGGGTCCAACCCCGGTTGAACCGATAATTATCTCTTTTTCCCGTCTTTTCAGCAGGAGATCAACTATTTGCTCTATTCCAGTAGCTTCTGTTGATAATGAATACTCTATGGCTGGTATAATATGTTCGGGATCATCCCTGGCAATCCCGGAATAAGTGGATTTAAAAATTACTGAGAACCTTTCAAGGAATTCAAGCCGTTTAGTAATGAGTATTGATGCTTTTTCGGCAAACATCCGGTCCCAGATCTCAAGCTGGCTGTAGTCATTTGTCCTTCTTTCTTTAAGCATTTTCAGCAGCTTGTTCCGTGAAGTTAAGACTTTCTTAAACTCAGATAAAACAGTTATATAGTCAAAATCGACTTTCGACACCGCGCTGTCGAAAAACTTTCTGCGCAATTCGGGAGCACCGTTTATAATATTTATATCTATTGGAGAAAAGATTACGGTGAGAAATTTACCAAAATATTTTGAAGCTCTTTTTATCTCTTTTCCATCTATTTTGATCTTTTTTTTAATTTTTGAGTCCTGGTAGGTACAGCCGATCTCAAATTTCCGGTATTCACTTTCTTCCGTTGTTGTTGAGCAATAAAAGGAATCATTTCCCCACTTGATAATCTCGGAATCCCCTATATTTCTAAAAGATTTAATATTTGATGCTATGGAAATTGCTTCAAGGATATTTGTTTTTCCTGTTCCGTTCTCGCCTATAATAAAATTAATTCCCGGTGAAAACTCAAGGTCCAGGGCTTCATAATTTCTGAAATTTTTTATACTTAATTCTTTTATATGCATTACAGGGCTCTCTCATTATTAGTTAGAAAGCACAATATCCGGATAGGGCTATTTTATTTCAATAATTTCTTGTTTTTTTTTCCCATATTATTTACATTAAATGCAGCCAGGGTCTCTTCCCGGAGGAAACAGAATGTTTGAACAGGATTTTGACTATAATATCACTTCTTTCAAAGAATCTTCTATTGAAAATATATTCAATGCAGCTCAGGATACGGATACGGAAAAAAAGAAAAAAGAGAAGAAAAAACCCGTTATTATATGCAAAACCTGCAAAAATTTGATTACCACTCATGATAAAATCATAGAAATTAACGGCCAACACTCATATATTTTTGATAATCCCTCAGGGATTAGCTACAGGATTGGTTGTTTTTCATCCGCAAGAGGATGTTCGGTTACGGGTGAACCAACTGCAGAATTCACCTGGTTCCCGGGATTTAAGTGGTCTTTTGCCGTTTGCTCATCCTGTTTTAACCATCTTGGTTGGTATTATCAATCAAATAAAAACAATTTTTTTGGTTTAATCCTGAAAAATTTAATAGACAATTTTTAAACGGCCTGCATATTTGTCATTAATTCACTCTATTATCCTGATTCCTGCCCCCTTTAAGGGGACAAAAAGCAAGGACACGCCGAGAGGACAAAAGGGCTACAAAAAAATCATCAAAACGACTACAACAATTTCGCTCTAATAACTATTGAACAATTTGCCATAGTTTAGTACATATTAAATGTACACTTTTTATGGCCTCCTTTATGGAGGAATTTTATTAAAAGCAGCTCTACTACTAGAGCATATAGGGAAATTAATTTAGCCGGTAATTGTTTCCTTTACATTCTCTTAAGCGGGTACTTTTTATATAAAATTTTTGGTAATATACTTGAAATAAATCAGGTAATTTGTTTAGATAACTAATGATTTTCATTAGATCAAAGACAGTATTTCAGCAGGATACGGTCTTTGAGTATCATTTTTTATATTGAGAGTGTCTATTCATAAATAAAGCTGCTTCAAGTGTACACTATACAGGGCTTTTATAAGAAAATCTATCAGGCAGCCTTGATGAGCGCCTTATAGACCGGTTTTAAAAAATTTTATATAACACAAATCTAAAAGGATGAAAAGATACAATTATGGGTACTGAAAGCAGATACAAAGAACGGTACAAGGATCATATGATCCTTTCGGAAGAAATCCTTAATGACGAAAAAGAAGCTGATTTCTTCCGTGAGCTAAGAGCCAGAATGAAAGAAGCCAGAAAAGAACTCAAGATGACACAGAGAGAATTTGGTGAATCCGCCGGGATAGACAGAAGATATGTCGCAAAAGTTGAATGCGGATCACAAAATCCTTCATTTAAATTCTTAAGAAGCATCTCTATTAAGCATAAAGTTTCTCTTGATTGGCTCCTCTATGGAGCAGGGGAAAAATATGTTGATATCGGAGAGAAAAACTACGGAAATGAGCTTATGACCTTTAAAAAGTTGCTCGATAATGCTTCTCAAGAAGATATTGATGTCATTATGACGATGATTACTAAAATTATATAATTAGGTTCTTTTTTCTTCTTTAAAAAGAATAGATAAACCAGATTTTTGTGCTAATGCCTTTCTCTTCCGCCCCGAGGAATAGTAAGGCATAGTATTTTACCCTGTTTTCCAGCCTCCCCCTCCATAAACATTACCATTAAACAAATCTGGTAATTAGAGTTTAGAGTATTAATTTACTTAAAAAAACTTGACAGCATTTATTTTAAAAAAAGAATAGCGTAATTATCAAAAAATATACATAAAATGTAATGTGGGATTATTTGTCCTGCTTATATACTTTTAAATCAACAATATTTGAATATTACAATTTTACGTTGCAAAAAAATAAAAGGAGAAAACGAATATGATTGGCTGCACTTATGGAACATTTTTTCAGGTTACTGTAGCAGGTGGCTCATACCAGGAAGGGCTTACAACTCACATGCAGGGAGTTCCTTCCGGTATTAAATTTGATGAAAGCGATATATATTATGAACTGCTGCAAAGAAAGCCCGGGCAGGGAGAACTCTCTTCCCCCAGGCGTGAACCGGATATCCCGGTTATTTACAGCGGTGTAAACGCTGCCGATACCATGGTTGGATTTAAAAACGAAGGCTATTCCAACGGAACTCCCCTTGTTGTCCTTATTCCGAACCTTGACAGGCATTTTGAGCACATTGAGCAATACAGAACTTCTAATAGAACTCCCCGGCCGGGACACGCTTCCTATGCCACTTACCAGAAATACGGACAGTGGGATGATTCTATTGGCGCGGGAATTTTCAGCGGCCGGTATACTTCTACAATTGTTGCGGCTGGTGCTGTTGCCAAAAGAATACTTAAAGATAACGGCATAGACGTATTTTCATATGTTAAAGAAGCTGCCGGCATCAGGATGCCGGACATGAAAACAGAAACTATTAAAGAAAGAGTTGATGCTTTTAAAGAATTCCGTGCTAAAAATGACCCTGTTTATAACCTTGTTTTTACTGAAGGTAGAATCAAACCGGGAATGCGGATGCTCGAAAAGATGGCTGTTCTGGCGGAAGTTGAAAAAATGGTTCCCGATATTAAGCAAAAGAAATTAACAGACGCGGAAATCGATGAACTGGGTGAAAAAGGGCTGCATCACCTGCTTAACTGCCCCGATCTCGACAGTGCCCGTGCCATGCATGAAAAAATTATCGCGATCCGCGATGACGGCGATTCCAGCGGCGGTGTTGTTGAAGTTGTTGCTACCGGTATTCCGGCTGGTCTTGGGGAACCGGTTTTTAATAAGCTTGATGGCGAACTTGGCAGAATGCTCAGTATTGGTACGGTTAAGGCTGTTGAAGTTGGCGCTGGTATGCAGGTTAAAGATATGACCGGCAGCGAATGTAATGACCAGTTATCCATGAAAGACGGCAAGGTTGTTTTTAATCATAATAATGCCGGCGGGATTACCGGTGGTGTTTCTACGGGCCAGGATATTGTTGTTCGACTGGCTATCAAACCTACCCCGACTATTGCCCGTGATCAGCATACTATTGACAAAGTTTCTCTTACGGATGCCGATCTTTCGGCTGTTACCCGTAGAGACCCGACTATTGTTTCCCGGGTTTGGCCTGTTGCCGAAGCTTTTACCGCTATGGTTCTTCTCGACCAGTTTATTCTAAATTTCGCGTACCAGGGAATGAGTAAACAATATCGATAACAAGAATTACTATACTTCAGAAAACCGGGACGGCGACACTGTCCCGGTTTCATCATACATGGACAGCTACCTGGCATGAGTCTTTTTAGCAATATCCCCGGCACTGATTTTTTTAGAAATCCTGTTGTTACTATTGGCAATTTTGACGGTATCCATATTGGGCATCAAAAAATTCTGTCCACTCTTCTGGACAAAGCTGCTGACAGATCCGGCGAAGGTGTTGTGGTTACGTTTGCTTCTCATCCCAGGAAAGTTCTTAATCCCGAAGCTCATATTAAAATTATTACCACTACTAACGAAAAGATCAATGCCATTGGCAAATTCGGCATCCGGAATATTGTTCTTCTCGAATTTACCAGGGAAATCGCGAATATGAATGCCCGTGACTTCTACGACGAGTTCCTTGTTAAAAAAATCGGGGCTAAAGAGATTGTTATTGGCTATGATCATGCTTTTGGCAAGAACAGGGAGGGGAATATTGATTTCCTGAAAGAACTCTCCGATTCTACGGGTATTGGTATTACCCGGGTGGAAGGTGAGTCCCTGGATTCCCGGCCTGCTTCTTCGACCTGGCTAAGAAAAGAAATTGCCGAGGGGAATACCGCTACAGTTACCGCTCTTCTGGGCCGGCCTTATACCCTGAGCGGTGTTGTAAGTTCCGGCGCCAAACGGGGCAGAACTCTGGGCTTTCCCACGGCAAACATTGTTCCCAATGATCCGGATAAAATAATTCCCGGTGACGGCGTTTACGCGGTTTCCGTTCATTTTAAGAATGGCGATGAAAAACCGGGCATGCTCAATATTGGGCAGAACCCTACATTTCCGGACAGCAAAAAAACCATTGAAGTTAATATTTTCGACTTTAACGAAGATATTTATAATACACTAATTTCCGTTGAATTTCACCACAAGATCCGCAAAGAGGTCCGGTTCAATTCCCCTGAAGAGCTTATTGCTCAGCTGGAAAAAGACAAGGCTGCGGCGCTTGACCTGCTCAGTTGACAGAGTTCCGCCAACCAGTCTCTTTTTATTCCCAATCCACTCTCAAGAAACTCTTTTTGAATAGAGCCTGTTTTCCGGGAAGAGAGACGTTGCGTGCAACGTCTTTACGGGTTGGTTTCCGGAGATTTGTCCCGGGTCAACACCACAGAGGGGAATCCCAGATAAACACCGTGAGGGCACGGCACGCCGTGCCCCTACACGTACCGAATACCCTCGCAGGGGCCGCACTCCTTCCCGGAATCTCCATAACCCTGGCCAGAAACCAGCCAGTAAAGGCGTTGCACTGCAACGTCTCTCAGAACCAAACCC
>JAAENB010000306.1 GCA_024224995.1 bacterium
AGTATAATTCGGATGGCTCCCACAATGAAGCGGTAAATTTCCAGTGCCGTATTTTTTGGCAAACTCAACAGCCTCCGGCAGCAGTATCCCATTATGAGCATTATCAATATTATAAATAAAACGCTCCAATGCTTCCCTGAACAAAGGGCTTTCTTTTACTACCTGGTCCGGTACAAGATGATGCGCCTGGTGCCCCGGAAGATTCCTGCCCAATGCTTTTACAAGAGCTTCCCTGAGTTTCCCGGATTTACTGAGCCGGATAGAACCGGTCCCCATCCGGATAATGCCATAGTCATCAATGAACAACTGAATATGAAAATCATCAGCCATTCCTTTTCCTCTTCGGATATATTTTACACCCTCGGATTCAATAAGCTCGTATGACGTTTGACTGAGATCGGCATTGCTAATATGCTTGTTTAATACCGGGACAATCTCTTCATAATTTTTAATAATTTTGTGATATATTTTTTCGTCAACATCTTTAATAATTTCCAAAACGTCATTTACATACTGCATGGAGTTCTTGCCGTTTTTGCCCGCGTACTTTTCCATCCCCTCTTTTACCAGCTTGTTTGCCTCGGCCAGCATAACTTCTTTTGTTATTTTTGCCCCGTGTTTTCCCCCGGTGCTGCACCATCCAAGAAAAGGGATCATTGCCACAGCAGCAAGGTTTCCCTCTAATTCCTTGCCTTCCAGGTAATAGATCGCGGCATTAAGCCCGTCCGCTGCGGCATCTCCGGCAAATGGAATAAGACCCACAATATCAAGAATATTATGAACATGAAAAGAAGCTTCGTCCCAAAAAGCCTTAAATCCGCCCTCTGTCCTGAGCAGCAATTCAAGCGGTATTGTTTCGCCGTATAATTCAACAGCTCTCATTCGATCATGATAGATTTGAGACATGATCCACTTCCCTTTTTTCCTGGTCATTTCCGTATCGTGAAACCGGTAGTACCTGTCATAATCATGGGGCTTAAAATCCCGGAAGGGTATTTTAAAGCGTAAGATACTTACATTTCCATTTCTGTCCTCAGTTCTACCGTGAAAGGTTAAATCCTCATAATCTCTGTATAAGGCACGCTTCTCCATAACCTTTCGAATTGCTTTGCCAAATAACTTCTTATCAAAAGGCCTGCCTTTTATATACTTCTTGCTTAAACCGGAGAATAAATAGACCAAATCTTCAAGGGTAATGGCTTTTGAAAAGGAGAGAGTGTTTTTGGGAAGCACAAAAGGCGCTTTTCCCGGTGAATAAAGAGACAGGTCGAACTCCAGGTGATACCTGTTCGCTTCCTTCTTTTTCCTTCTTTTTTCCTTCTTTTTAGTCTTAGAACCAAACCATGCATTGAGTATCTTACTGCTTCCCTTTTGCTGTACTACATGAGTCAACTCATGGGCAATGAGCTTCTTACCTTCGCGGCTGCCGGGATTATACTCCCCCTTTGCAAAGAAAATATCATTTCCCGTTGTAAAGGCCCTGGCATTTATGGCCTCGGTTAACTGGTGAGCCCTGTACCCGGTGTGGATTCGGACATTGTTGAAATCCCTGTTAAAGCGGGACTTATAGTACCTGCCTGCGGACTCAGTAAGAGGCTGCCCGCCTCCTCTCATACTGCGGATACCCGATTCTATAAAAGCAGTTTGAGGTTCGGGGCTTCGGCTCCGCTCAGCACTGGGGTTCGATGCTTTTTGGGTTTGAATCTCCGGAGCATTGGTTTTACTTTGAACTTCGATATCAGACATATTTATTATTTTTTCCGCAACCCGGTCCGCTTCCTGTTCGCAAACATCGCCAGGATTGCTTACCTCAAGTTTGGCCTGTAAATGCGGGTAAAAGCCTTCAGTATACAACTCATTAAAAAGGGTGGGATTCTTTGCTGCCACAAGAGACCCAAGAGCCGATTTGGCTTCATGCGCTGATGTTTTCCCTGCGTCCATAAGCGGCTCAAAGGCCCCGCTTTGAACAAGCTGCTCAACCCCCTTATTTCCTACAGTCCTCTGTAAATACAGGATATAGTCTGTAACGGGGTCCGGGTGCCGGGGCTGCCCTCCCGGCTTCTGCTTTTTCTCAGGACCGGACTTTTTCCTCCGGACCCGGCTCTTTTGAGGCGGGGACTCTTTGTGATATTTATATTTTGTCATATAAAGCTCCCAATTTAAGGCGCCACGGAATATTCACTATCCGCAATATTCGACCTGCCCCCGGTAATCGTAGAAGAAAGGCCATTGGCGGAATTATCCATCCCCCCGCTTACACTGGAGCTCTCTCCGGCTGCAATATTATAAACCCCGCCGCTTACACTGGAATGCAAATTATCTGCCGTATTCCTGCTTCCCCCGCTTACGCTTGAATGCATGCCGCTTGCGGTATTTTCCATACCGCCGGAAACACTTGAACTATTCCCTCTCGCGAGATTATAACTCCCGCCGCCTACACCGGAAAAATGCCCCTCTGCCCTGTTATAACTCCCGCCGCTGATACAGGAATACCACCCGCTGATGCTATTATAATACCCCGTTACAATTCCGCCGTAAGAGGAAAAATTATTCAACTGACCAACCACAAGATTATGCGATCCGGTCCGGTCGTTTCCATAAGTACGCTGCTCATTATAGCCGATAAACAGGTTTCCCAGGGCGTTCACCTCTCCGGCGGTTGACCCGGTTCCGTTTACTATTTGAACATTCACCCCGCTAAAGATTATTGTATCCCCGGTTCTGGATACGCCGGAAAAAACCTCGCCCAGGTCTGAGGTTTCTCCGGTACCGGGCTC
>JAAENB010000307.1 GCA_024224995.1 bacterium
CGCGAAGGATAGGGGGTTGAGGGGGCTTCGCCCCCTCAACCCCCTATCCTCACGCAGCGTTAGCTGCGCAGCTGTTTAATTTTTTAGGTACGCGCGGGAATTAGCCCTGTCTTTCCTCCACCCCTGTAATAATACGTCGTGTATTGTACAGGGGCGTCGGCATCCGTGCCTCCTGTTCCGGAAAGACAGGACTAATTCCCTGATATCGTACTAATAGCCTAAAACATTAAACTGCTGTCTTTTTATTTGACATTGTCGGGAATTTTGTTTATTTTTGTCATGTCAGTGGTATATTTATGAATAAAAGAATTATAATAATATTAATCTCATTTTTAATGGTTCTGGTCCCTTTCGGCGCCAGGGTTCTGCCCCAGGGCATTGATGAAATGGACAGGAAGGCCCAGGAGCATTTCGATAAAAAAGAGTTTAACATGGCTATAACCTTATGGCTCAATATTCTTGATATTAATCCCGAAAATGAGGCTATTCAGAAAAAGATTGAAATGATCTATGAGATAAAACAGCAAAAAGATATTTCATTTCAAAAGGCAAAGCTTAATTATAAAATAGCTAAAAAGACCCTGGCCAGGAATCATGCTTCCGATAAGCTGAATTCCAATGACTCGCGTAAATTAAACGATGACCAGCTTGCCCGGAACTTTAAAACCATTAAATCCAGGGCAAAAGAAGCAATTACGAGTTTTATTATCGCGTACCGGATCGATCCCAATGACCAGGAGCTCCAGGCTCTGAAAGAGGAAATGAGACGGCTGGAAGAGCTGGTTCGTGCCGAAGAGGAGAAAGAGCGTCTTTCCCTGGAATTAAAGAGAAAATATGAACTGCTAAAAAAACAGGCCCTTCAAAAGATGGAGCTGAAACAGTATAAAGAAGCCCTGGTTGACTGGGAAGCAATATTATCTTTTTTCCCCAGGGACAATGAGGCGCAGGAAGGACGAAGAAAGTGCAAGTTTGCTATTGAAAACCGCTTGAAATTTGAAAAGATCCGTTATTTTATGGATAAGGGAAAAGGACTGTTCTTCGCGAAAAATTATAAAACCGCGAAGCTTGAATTCCTCCAGGTGCTGCGTCTTGATGCAGAGAACAGGGAGGCAAAAGATTATATTGAACAAATAGATGAAAAACTTGAATCAAAACGGATGTTCGCGCAAAGAAGGCAGCAGGCAGAGGATTTTTATATTTCCGGGATCAAAGACCTTGAAAATAATCTTTTTGAGCAGGCCCGGGAAAATTTTGAAAGCGCCCTGGCCCTTATTGAAAATTATAAAGACGCCAACGCGCGTCTTGACAGCATTGAAGAACAGCGGAAAAAATGGGAGTCAATGGAACGCGGGAAGAAGCTTGAACGGATTAACCGGGAATTTCAAAACGGCATGCTGGCTCTTTCCGAAAGCCGGTATAATGACGCGAAACTGGCTTTTGGTATTACCCTTTCCCTTGACCCGAAAAATGACCTGGCACGGAAATATTACGAACGGGCCAGGGATGCTCATAAACAGGTTGAGGAGGAGCGGGTAGACCGGAATTCTCCCTATTTTAATATTATCAATTCTCTTATTATTACGGGGAAATCTTTGTACGGCAAAGGTAAATTTAAAGAATCCAAGAAAAAATGGGAACGGATCTTAAACCTGTTTCCTAAGAATAAAGTTGCTACCGAATTTATGCTTAAATGCGACCTTAAACTTAATCCCGATTCTTTTAAACAATTTTCCAGAAGGATAATGAAAGAAGGGAAAGACTTGTTGAATAAAAAAAATTACCGGGCCGCGCTTCGGAAATTTGAATTGATCCGGTCAATTTCAGCTGTCTATCCGGGTATTGACGGGTTCATCGCGCGAGCCCAGGCCGGGCTCCAGGGAAAAGCCAGGGGAGGCACGGCAGGGACGGTAGACAAAGCGGAAATGGAACGGCGGTACCAGGCTGCGATGAATATATTCGGCCAGGGCGGGGCTGCTAATATTAACCGTGCTGTTGGTCAATTACAGTGGATACTGAAACGTGACCCCGGTAATATTAAGGCGCTCATTAGTTTAAACAAGATCCAGGCCCAGGGACGAGCCGGGCAAACGATTGTAGTAAAACGGCGAGCGCAATTGTCCCCGGAAAAGAGGCGGAAGGTTAAGAAATTTTACAATAGCGGAATGGGTTATTATTTGTCAAACAACTATAAAAAAGCCATTAACCAATGGCGAAGGGTCCTGGCAATTGATCCGGGCCATCTTAAAGCAAAAACCAATATTAGAAAAACACTCCCTCTTGTGGGGAGATAAAGGGGAAGGTTCGAGGTTCGAAGTTCGAAGTTCGAGGTTTTTTTTAAAGGAGTGAGCGTTATATGGGAAAGAGCGAGAACGAAAAAAAAGATGCTGCCGTTGAAGAGTCAAAAGACGCTCCGGCGAAAAAAAAGAAAGAAAAGAGCGGTATCCGTTTTGGCTTGCGGATAAAGTTTTCCCTGGCTATTATTGGCCTGGTGTCACTTATTATTATTGTCATTAGTGTTTATTTTATTCTCAGGGAATCCCGTATTTTGCAGGAGCAGGTATTCCAGTTTACTGAAAGTGAAATTACTCATTTTGCAAATACCGCCCGTGAGTCAATTTTTGATGATATTGCCCTTTATAATGCTATCAATAATCTGGAGAAACGTGAATCTTTTAGATACGCTTTTTTCCTGGGAGATGACAATAAAATAATCCGGCATTTCGACAAGCGGGATACTGAATATGAGACCGAACAGGACTTTAAGGATTCCGTAGAAAGAAAGCTGGAAGATATCAAGGACAATAAAGAGATCAAAAGGATCGAAACTCCCGATCTTCTGGATAAGAAAGGGATTATATACGACTTTTCCAAAGGAGTCTTTAACAAAGCCAATGTAAGAATGGGGTCTGTCATTATCGGTCTTTCCGATGTTGTTATACGAAAGAAAATTTCCGAGGCAATATGGACCATTTCCTTTTTGTCGGTTATGATGCTGGGGATTTCCATGGTTGGCGCTATCATCCTGGCCAGTATTACGGTTAATCCCATTAAGAAACTTTCTCATGGCGCTACGGTGATTGGTAAAGGCAACCTGGATTATCATATTGATATTAAACGGTCCGATGAACTGGGGAAACTGGCCCGGGAGTTCAATACCATGACTGCCATGATCAAAGAGGCTAAAGATAAAGAGATTGAATCCAGGGTTATGGAAGAACAGCTCGAAGTGGCGCGGGATATCCAGGAAGGATTAAATCCCATGGGATTTTACGACAAAGGCGGGATCCAGATCAAAGGATTTACCAAGGCCGCGAAAGGGGTTGGCGGCGACTATTTTGACTATATTGATATTGATGAGCACCGGGTTGGCGCGCTTATTAGCGATGTG
Organism: bacterium; assembly: GCA_024224995.1. Next base: position 3,389 of record JAAENB010000307.1, read on the forward strand.
TCCGGGAAAGGGGTGCCGGCTTCTCTTGTTATGGTTATGATTAAAACCGTTTTTACCTCTTTTATTTCCCGTAAAGATGTTGACTGCGCGAGCGTTGTGCGGGCTATTAATGATTCATTAAGCGCCGGTATGGCTATTGATAAATTCGCGACCCTCTTTTTTATGATATACGACCGCAGAACAGAAGAACTTGCCTTTTCCAATGCCGGGCACGGTCCGCTGAAATGCTACCGGGCCTCAACGAAAAAATGTACGGCTACCAAACTCGAAGGAGTTCCCATTGGTATTATGGACGATGTTGAGTATACCCAGGCAAAAGTGAAATTATACCCCGGCGATTTTGTTGTGCTTGAAACAGACGGTGTTACGGAGATGAGAAACTCGGAAAAAGATGAATATGGTCTAAAACGGGTTCTGGATAAAATGGTGGATCATCCTGATCTTAACGCTGAAGAGTTTGTTGATCTTGTTGTTGATGATGTTGATGATTTTCGTGGGGAGACATCTCCCCACGATGATGAGACTTTGCTTGTTTTTAAGAGGGTGTCCTAAACCAGTTCATCCTCACTTTCGTATATCTTGAAAAATTTGTCGAGTGTAGCCAATTTTAATATGTTAAGTACATCCTCATGGATATTTATTAAAGCGAATTTTCCATTATGGGCTTTCATCTTCTTTTGTCCGGCAACTAATGCACCAATGCCGGAGGAATCCATATAATTAACATTTTTCATGTCAACAGCTACGCTGGAATGTTTTCCGTCGGTAATACTGAAAAGAGCTTTTTTTAATTCACTAACATTGTAGAGGTCTACTTCACCGCTGACTTCAATGATCTTATGCTCTCCCAGGTCCCTGAATGATATATCCATTTGATCCTCCTGAAATTGAAAATGGATAGCGCGTTTTTTTATATGTAAGATATAATATACTTAGAATACAAAATATTCTTATGTTTGTAAAGCAGAAAATAATAAAAACCGGTAGAATTATTGCTAATTACTTAAAAAGTAATCACCGGAATGCTTAAAAAGGGCGTTTTTATGTGCAAAAAAGCTCTTTATAGGCGACTATCGGGCTGATTTTCTTAAATTACATATCAGTAAATAATTTATCTATGAATTCCGAGAGATCCAGGAAAGAATTTACCTCTTTCATTTCCGTGCAGTATTGCCGGTACAGGGTGGCTATACTGTCGCTCCAGTTCCAGAGGTGTTCTTTGTCCGGATTGAGCCAGAATATGTTTCGCGACCGTTCTTTTATCCGGATAAATGAGTCGAGTCCCGGATCCTGGTGATTGTTCCTGCCGTCTCCCAGCACCAGGACCGTTGTTTTGTGGTTTAGTGAGTCGCTGTGGTCGCCTATAAACTGGTCGAAACTTCGCCCGTAATTACTTCCCCAGCCATAGGTAAAATTGGTATCGGCAAAGATTGAATTTATTGCCCGCTCCGGGTCCATCTCCATAAAGAGGTCGGTTATTTCCACCATATTGCTGATAAATGCGAATGTCCGTACTTTTGAAAAGAGGCTCTGCAAGGCATGGGTCAGGAGCAGCATAAACCGGGTATACTGGTTTACCGATCCCGACACATCGCAAAGGATCACAAGCTGGGGCCTGTCGATTTTTCTGTCCTTATTAAATATTTTAAAGGGCACGCCCCCATATTGCATACTTGTTCTCATTGTTCTTTTTATATCGATCCTGCCGCGTTTGATTCTTTTTTTGCGGAGTGATATGCGGTTTTTCAGTTTTTGTCCGAACCGTTTTACCAGTTCCTTCATTTCCTTGATCTCTTCCGGGGTGAGCTGGTAAATAAAGCGGTTCAGTAAAAAATCTTCCCGGTTCTTGATCTCTTTCCCGATTTTTTTCTTCGATACCCGGTTTTTGATCATTTCAAGCAAGATGTTGTTAAATTCCGCTTCTCCCTGGCCTTCATCCCCGTCCTGTCCGTCTCCCTGGTTGTTATACGACTGTATAAACTCGCTCCTGGCCTGGAACAGGGTCATGCCCAGCCCTCCTGATCCGCCCTGAACTTCCATCTCTTCCAGGAAAAGCTGCAATAATTTCTCTTCCGATTTTTTCTCAAACATCAGGTTTTCCGATATTTCATCAAGAAACTGATCAAGCCCCTCTTCCAGCTTCTCCATATCACTCTCCGAGAGTGAACTGTTTTTTTTCAGAAGACTCAGAGCATCGAGCTCGTCGTGAATGCCTTCTACTCCTTCGAAAAATTCGGCAAAACACTTCGCGAATACCGGGAGATCGGTATAATCTTTTATAAGGGTTGTCCGGAGTGTCTGCTCAAATGCCTCCTTGTCCAGAATGGAGATGTGGGGGAGAGCCCCGAATATTGACAGAACCTCATCTGCTGATATGGTTACATTGGCATCACGTAATATCTCTATAAAGTCATAGAGTTTTTCAGTGAGGCTTCCTTTTTCAATGGTTGTTGTTGTCATAGTCATAGGTTGTACTCCCGGGAACTGACCGGCAGCTGCTCTTCAGAAGGGTAAAAATATTCTTGTTTCACCCTTCTGAAGAGCAGCTGCCGGTCAGTTCCCGAATAACGTTTTTCTGTTTATAATAAGAAACTGTATTCAGGAGTGAAGCAACACCTTCTCCGGAGGGGTAAAACAAGAATATTTTTGCCCCTCCGGAGAAGGTGTTGCTTCACTCCCGGCTGGTAAACGTATATTAATTTAAAAAGACTTCGCTGGAGTGTTTTTTTACCAGTTCGATGTCTTTTTCGTATTTTAAGATCAGGTTAAGTGTGTCCACTGCTACTTCGTGCTTCAGGGACTCGTGTCCAAGAAGGAGAAGGGCTTTGGCCCAGTCAAGGGTCTCGCTAATGCTGGGTTCTTTTTTCAGCTGGAATTCACGTATTTTATGTACCGCTTTTACCACATCGGAGATGAAATCGGTGCTGCATTCAGGTACTTTTAGTGTTACTATGCGCTCTTCAAGCTCCCGGGTGGGGTAGTCAATATATAAATGCAGACACCTTCTTTTGAGAGCGTCGGACATTTCACGGGCATTATTGGAAGTGAGTATTACAAAGGGCTTTTTCTTTGCCTGTATGGTCCCTATTTCCGGGATTGTTACCTGGAAATCGGAGAGTACTTCCAGTAAAAAGGCCTCAAACTCGGAGTCCGATTTATCGATCTCATCGATCAATAATACGGTCTGCTTCTCTCCGGCTATGGACTTTAATATTGGCCGCGGGATGAGAAATTTCTCAGAGAAAAATACATCCTCAGTTTCAGTGAGCTTATTTACTGCCGCTGCTACAGTCTCTTCTTTGTCCAGCATTGCCGACAATTTATCTTTTAATATCTGGGTATACAAAAGCTGCTTTGCGTATTCCCACTCATATAGGGCTTTTGCCTCATCAAGGCCTTCATAACACTGCATCCTGATGAGCTCTATATTAAGAGCCTGTGCCACGCATTTGCCCAGCTCTGTCTTTCCTACCCCGGCAGGTCCTTCCACCAGTACGGGTTTTTCCATTTTAAGCGCCAGGTAAACTGTTGTGGCTATCTCTTTTGAGGCTATATATTTCTGCCCTGCTAATGCTTCTACTGTACTTTCTATATCCTTGAACATGAATATCACCGTTTATTTTTCTTAATATAACTAATAGGGTATTATCCTTCAAAATTGCCCTTTTTGGCAAGGAATATATAATTAAATATATAAAAAGAGATAAAAAAAGAGATAAAAAAAAGAGGAGATTACTCTCCTCTTTTTGGGCTTTTAATGCGTTGGGGGCGCTTTAAATTCGATTTTGATGTTAGAATAGTTCTACATTTTTGAATAGTTCTGCCATTATAGTGCAGTTTTCAACAGCTGCGGCAATTGCCGTAGTATTGGATTTTGATAATTTAATTATTTTGGTTCCTTCAGTAATGGTTAAGTTGTCTCCCGATAGAGTATAGTCGAAGGTTGTTCCGCTATCCGTTACTTTCATTGTATTATTAACTTCATCAATGGTGGTTGATTTGTCATAAGTTGGACAGTAGTTCATGCCTGTATATGGCATTGGTGCGGTGAGCGTAATATCTACATAGACTCTAATCACCTGATTGTCAATTGAAAGATATATGGTTCCGCTGTATGCGACTGTACCGGTACCACTAATAGGAACCGGATTTCCATCCTCTTCCAGACTATCCATCTTCCAGACCCCGTCAATTGAAGTTGTAACGACATCGCCGCCGCCACCCCCGCCGCCATTATCATCAGAAAAGCATCCGGCAAAGAATAGTAGAGCTGCGAAAATTGTTAAGAAAATTGAGATTGTTTTGAAAAATTTGTTCATGGAGAACCCCCTTGGTTTAAAAATAGTATTATTAAATGGGCGGAATATCGGAGAGTCTGTCATGTTAGATACGGCGTCTGAAAGGTCAATGATTTTTTTATCTCTCTCTCAAGAAACTCTTTTTGCTTGTGCGCGGGCGTAGAAGCATGGGCTCTTTGGATTGCTGCGGAACTCCCTCCGGTCAAACAGTCCTCACAACCCAAAGAGCCCATACTTCTACGCCAGATGCAGCCCGCAGTACTA
>JAAENB010000308.1 GCA_024224995.1 bacterium
AGCTTGCATCAATGTTCTCCTCTCTCTCAAGAAACTAAGATTATGCTTGTGCCCGGGTCTTGAAGTAGTATGGGCTCTTTGGATTGCTGCGGAACTCGCTCCGCTCAAACAGTCCTCACAACCCAAAGAGCCCATACTACTTCAAGACCAGATACAGCTCGCAAAGCTATTTAGTCTCCGGTCTATTTTTTCCCTGCTAAACCGGGTCGGTCGTGTCTCAATATACCAAAAAACGTAATTCGGAATGTAAGCTATGGCCGGAGCGATGCCTCTGCGGGTTGTGAGGCTGTTTGAGCGGAGCGAGTTCCGAACGTTCCGCGGAGGTATTGCTCCGGCCATAGCTTACATTCCGGGTTCATATACCTTATATATGACGCACTATTTAGTTTCCGCTCTATTTTTTCACGCTACGCTCAACCACCACAGGATACAAAACATAGTACCATATAACAAAAAGCAGGGAGCCTGCGATAATCGCCATGCAGAGAGGCCGGGGCATGGTTGTATACCGGGTAACGAATCCTTCAAGGAAACCCGCAATAATAAAGAGCGGTATTGCTCCAAGAAACATTTTGAGCCCGTCCTTTGCGCCCCGGGCAAAAGAATTAGCCCTGGACCAGGTTCCGGGGAATAGAATACTGTTTCCAATAACAATTCCCGCACCTGCGGAAAGAAGTATGGCGGTGACCTCAAGAGTGCCGTGAATCCAGATACTTAAAACAGAAGTAAAAAACAGCCCCTTTTGATAAAACAAATAGTGAAAAGCCCCCATTAGTACCCCATTCATAAAAAGAATAATACCGGTTCCAAATGAAAAGCAGACTCCAATGGTAAACGCCGCCAGCGCAACCTTGATATTATTTATTGTTATACCCAAAAACATATTCAACTCATTCGCCTGCTTATATACAGCCATAGGATCGCCGCCCTCAATATTATCAAGAGTCATATTCACATAGGAATCTCCCAGGATAAGCCGTATAAACCCATCATCATTGGCAGAGGAGAGAACCCCAATACCGATTGAAGTAACAAAAATAACCAGGGAATATAAAAGATGCTGCCGGTACTTTCCATACAGCAGGGGCAGTTCCTTAATCCAGAACGAGCCAAAACGCTTTTTATCCTCTTTCTTGTTCCGGTAAATTGCCTGGTGATATTTTGAAGTTAGACTGTTTAAATAGATCGTTGTTTTACTTCCGGAATAAAACGTTTGCGCGTACGCAAGGTCATCAGTGAGCTGAATAAACAACTCTGCCAGTTGATCCGGGTCGGCATCCTTCTCATTGGCCATCAATAACTCCAACCGTTTCCACCGTTCGGCATTCTGCTTTAAAAAGACTATTTCTTTCATGATAATTATTATTATCGCCAATCCCTAATTGAGTCAACCAAAAATCGCTGTCAATTTCTGACACCGGGTGTCAGAAATTGACAGCGATAGACTGTTCCGGCAATATTTCCACACAAAAAAACTACACAAATAACTGGCTGTTTTTTAAAAAATAAATAAAAACACAAATAATATCAAAAAAAATACGTTCAAATCATTTCTGGCATAAATCTTGCATAATATATTGGTATAAATATAAGGAGTATTGAACCATGGAGAAATTCAAATCCTACTACAACAAATTCCTTTCTCTTTCAGAGAACCGGGAGTACTTTAAGATGATGAAAAATGTTAGAAGAAACTTCAGCGAAGGCGGCAACAAAGCTTACGTCTCTCCCTATGACGTAAAAATCCTTAAAGAATTACTCACCAAGGGCATGCTTAATCCCGGAGCCTTTCAACTCATTGACAATGGAAATTATATTTACCAATACAGCTCCGAGCCCTTTACCGATAAAGGCTTTACCGAATTCGACGGCACCTGGCTCACCAAAACAAAAACCACCTACTACGAACACTAAACAAGAAGGGATTTCATTTTGCCCAGGATCTTTTTATTAAAGAGCGCGCCTTCAAGAAGTCCCCGGTAGAGAAATCCCGATTTTTTTGCCACCAGTTCGTCCTCACTAAGAGAGCTGTCCGCGTCGTCGATCTCGTATCCTTCGGTTATGGTGTGGATAACCCGCTGGATCGTAAAGCTGATGACATCCTTGATGGTCTCTTTTGATTCAATTACCGCGTCTGCTTCAGAGAGCTTTCTTAAGGTATAATCAACTTTTCCCCGGTCCCGTTTTTCCTTTTCCTCTTTCATCATAGCCAGCAGATTGTCCGAATATTCGATTCCCCGCTCCAGAACAGGAATAAGCGACTCTATCTCATCAAGCATGAGCCCTACCCGCTTAACAAGCCTCTCATGCGTACTTCCCTCTGCGCCCTTCTTTTCGGAATGGGCCGCTTGTGCTGAATATATTTCATCGATTAATGCTGATATCGTACTACCACGGTCCGGGTTGCTTTCACCGGAGAATTCCCCCTCAAGGTCCGAACAATCCCGGTGGGCAACACCGGTAATATAGGCACCGTCATGGGTAGCGTTTATGAGATTGCTGTCTTTTCTTTTTTCGAACCAGGAAAGAAAAATCATCATCTTCTGGTTGGTATGTACTTGCGGGGTCCGTATTCCCTTAACGAATATTTTGGGAAGCGCCGTGAGCTGCCTGCGGTTAAACATATCAACCGTATTTACCCTGTTTGTTTTTAGATGGATCTGCTCATCCAGGTAGGAGCCCCGCGCATGCGCCTGGCCGTTGGTAAAAGAAAGATCCTGCCCCACCATAATAATGGGCTTTGCTCCCAGGCGCAGGGCAAAATCATAGGCATTGGTAGATACCGATCCGCCATGAGTCAGTTCTCCCCGCTCTCCAAATATCCGCTCTATCCACTTCATGAGCTTAAAGGCTACCCCTGTGCATACGACCCTGCCCCGGAAGAGGCGGTAGACTGAAGGGTGTACTGTGGGATCGGCCACCAGAATGGTTTTCCCTTCTCTTGTTCCTTCGAAATACCGGGCATTGATTACCTGGGGGTCTACTGCTATACAAAAATGAGGCTCTATTCCGTGATGCAGCAATACCCCATACGCCGTATCCACTGCCACGATGATCATACGCTCACGGTTTTTCCGGATAAATTCCAGGCTGTGCAGTAAGGTTGGTCCTGCTGCCACAACCAGGGCCGGCATATCTTTGAACATATCATAAAAAATATTCGCTCCCGGAGAAGCGGCAAATGCACCTATATTCCGGGCAATATTTGAACTCCAGATCTTTTCGAACTTAGCCAGGGTGGCAATGTTTACCTCTTTTGTAGAGAGGTAGGACCGGGCCTTTTCCAGGAGATTGTTATAATACTCAGGGTCTGCCTGGTATGATCCCCGGTGGCTTATAAAACTGACCCTGCGCGAGGACTTCCCTTTCATTGTTTCGGCAATAAGATCTTCATTGGGATTTACCAGTATATGTACCCGCTCATCCGCGAGAATTGTCCGTAAATCCCGGTGAGCCAGGGCCTCTTTTACCATTGCGGGAAACTTTTCTATTGCCAGGAGAATGGAACCGGGTCCTATTTTTTTTAAGAGCTCTTCTATATGATAGGCAAATCCGAATCCCAGCACAATATAGAGATCGTGCTGCTCCGGGTCCACTTCGGAAACAAACCGCGCTGCTTCTTTAAAGGGATCGAACTTGCTGTGAATAAAGATCTTTTTTCCTTCCCCGTCAAGGGTTACTTGCGGAACAAAATCCCCTTTTTTGGATTCGATTGCCTGTATGAAATTATCGGCATTACAATCCGTGAGAGCCCGGTGCAGAAGGGGATGCTTTTCCAGTAAGAGCTCCCGGTTGTTCTTTTGTATACTGTTGTCCATAGTGTTCTTTTTAAGCGTTTGAAAAGAGGCGTCAAGAATTATTTTATGTTAAGTTCCGCGTCGTGTATATGGGGTATCTGCCCGGAATGTAACGTATGGCTGGCGTAATACCTCCGCAGAACGTTCGGAACTCGCTCCGCTCAGACAGCCTCACAACCTGCCGAGGCATCACGCCAGCCATACGTTACATTCCGAATTACGTTCACGGGATAATTTATTTGACAGACTTTTAATGATGTTGTACAATTACTGGTATGAACGGTAATAACTCTTCCGACAATTATTCCCTATCCAATGATTTTCCCATTGCCCAGGCGGTACTGGACGAAAATCTTTTGCTGTTGGAAACGAATATTTTTTTTAACGAGCTTTTTGAAATAACGCCCGGAACCCTGGAGCCCCATCTGCTGGAAAAGACCTTTAAAAATAAATTCAAACGCCTGGCCGCAACCCTGAAAAGCGGTTCTTCCGAAAAAATAATCTTCTCGTTCAAGACCGTAAGCGGAAATAAAAAATATATCCTGTTTAAATCGGCTCAAGGAGAAGTGAACAGCTCGATAATTTACTACACCATATTCATTGATGTTACAGAGTTCCAGGAACTCATACAGTACTTAAACTCAGCCTTTGACCAGTTTAAATCCACAACCAGCTCCCTTGAAAAAGAACTGACAAGCACCAAAGAAAAAGAAGAGGCATTTGAAGAGAATTATAATAAACTCATAACCGGGTACAGCCAGATGAACAAAGACATGAACCTGGCCATGGTACTGCAAAATTCCCTGCTTCCCACTCCTCCGGCCTCCCGCCACTGGCGGTTAAGCTATTTTTTCAAGCCAATGGCCGGGGTTTCCGGAGATATAATCGATTTTTATGATTTTAGTGATGTTTATTTTGACGAATCGGAACAGGAAGAGAACCTGGGAATTCTGCTGCTCGATGCTTCGGGACATGGAGTCTCATCGGCATTAATTACAGCCATTGCCCGGCCTATCTTTTATAAAAATCACCGCCTCCATAAAGATGATTCCCTGGCCAAAGCCATTAAAGATGCCAATATTGAATTGTGCAGGGAAATAGGTCATATTTCCAACTATTTAACAGGAATTACTCTTCGTCTCAGCAATAATCACTTTTCTTACGTAAACGCTGCCCATCCATATATTATCTATAAAAGAGCCAAAACCGGGAAGATACATGAACTGGACAACAACGGCATCCTTCTGGGACTGGACGAATTCCAGGGAGACTTCACTGCCAGAAAAGCAGAAGCCTCACGAGGTGATATACTTCTGCTATATACCGACGGGCTCATTGAAACTAAAAATCCCGATGGTGAGGAATTTGGTGTTGAAAGAGTAAAAAAAATCATTGCCCAAACCGACGGTGAGGCTAAAGACGTCAAAAAGAAAATTCTTAGCGAAATGACCTCTTTTGGCATAGACCTGGATAAACTCCGGGACGATATGACCTTTGTAGTTATTAAGAAGGTGAGGTAAACACGCCCAGGGAGCTTCAAAGCGAAAAGATCGAATGTAACAGGGAAAATGCAGGTAGATGTCAAACGAAGATGCGGGTGCTACTGCAAATACAAAACAACCTGCTCATCCCGCTCCAAACTCTTCCCCGCTTCCGGTCTTTGCGTAAACACCGTCCCTTCTCCCGATATGGAGTACCGTATTCCACGCTCTCCCTGAAGCCGTATGAGCAGCCTTACTGCCTCCGGAAGCCTGAGCCCGGTAAAATCGGGCATGGTTTTTCCGTCAAAATCGAGCTTGCTTATACCTGCCCTGAGAGGAGGTTTTGCTTTTATCCCGGTGTTTTTTACCCCCATTTGAGGCAAAATCCTGTTAATGACGGCTGAAAATATGGGGGCAGCGGTTTTCCCCCCGGAAAGACTCTCCGCGGGCTCATCAAGCAGAACAAGCACGCAAACCTCAGGCGCCTCATAAGGAGCAATCCCAATAAACGAAGCCATAACTTTGCTTGAATAGCCGCCTCCCTGGCGGGAGAATTTTCTGGAAGTTCCGGTTTTACCGGCAACAGTATAATACGCGGACGCGGCCCGCTTTCCGGTCCCGTCTTGTTCAACAACACCTTTCATAATACGCAATACTTGCTTTGCTTTTTTTTCCGAAAGCACCCGCCCCCTGGAACGGGGGGTAAACAATTGAACAGGAGCGCCCTCATGATCCTCAACCGATTCAATAATAGAAGGAACCATATACACCCCCTTATTGGCAATAGCAGCAAACGCGGCAGCCAGCTGAATGGTTGTTGCCGAAACCTCATACCCAATAGAAACCGTATATTTCGACAGGCCCGACCATTGCCCCGGGCTTCGCAGAACTCCTTCCGCTTCGGCTGGAAGCTCAATTCCAATCCGTTTACCAAAACCGAATTTTTTTAGAGCGGCATGAAGGTCTTCTTTTTTTACCCGTTTCATTGCCTCAATAATACCGGCATTACAGGAATGTTTGATAACCTCCTCCATGCCCACTGTTCCATGAGTACCGGTACAATTAATCGTAGTCTCCCCAATCTCACTCTTGCCGGTACATAAAAATTTTTGTTTTAACAGGAAGGGATATTTTTCCATAATCGCGGCGAGAGATATTATTTTAACCGTAGATCCCGGTTCAAAAGCATTAACAATGCCAAAATTCCTTCTTGAATTCGCGGAATAGCGGTAATAATAATTCAAATCAAAATTCGGATATTTTGCCAGGGCCAGGATCCTGCCGGTCTTCACTTCCAGTACAACAACCGCGCCCTGTTTGGCCTTGTTTTTTTCCACCCCCAGCGCCAGTTCACGCTCCGCTACATGCTGTATAAAACGGTCAATCGTAAGTGATATATTATTTGCCAGAACCAGCACATCATCCTGCTCTGAAGATCGGGATAGTACGGGGTTATGTAAATACTCAATCCCCTCCAGGCCGTTGTTGTCTATCCCTACAAAACCAATGATATTTGACGCTAATTGTTCATGAGGATATACCCGTTTATATTCCTGTTTAAAATGAAGCCCTTTAATACGCATATTAGCAATTTCCCCGGTTGTTTCAGCATCCAGCTTCCTCTTCAACCAGACAAATCTCTTATTTTGTTCAAGTTTTCTCTGAATCCGCTTTACGGAATAACCGAGAAAAGGAGATAAACGGCGGGCAGTTTCCCGGGCGTTTATTATCTTTTTGGGATTAGCAAAGAGGGATTTGGATTCGATACTTAACGCCAGGATGCAGCCATTCCGGTCTTTTATTAATCCCCGCCGCAGCTCTTTCTGCCGGGCTGCCGGAACGACTACTTTGTTGGAAAAATGCAGGAAAAAAAGTTTAAAAATAAAAGCAACTGATACCAGGATTACAACCAGGCCCGATATATATACTCTTCTTTTAAATGCCTTTTGTCTCATTTATGTAAGTTTGAAGTTTAAAGTTTAAAGTTTGAAGTTCAATGTTCAGGGTAGGAACTTCAAACTTTTATTATTATCTTATCAGTCCTACCCTGGAAAAATCGAGGTTTAATATTTGCTCGGTATTCCAGTATAGAATAAAGGCTCTGCCTTTTATTTCTTTAATGTCAAGGTATCCAAAATACCTGCCGTCCTGGGAATTTTCACGATTGTCGCCCAGAACCACGGCCTTTCCTTCGGGAACAATACCCTGAACCCGGCTTGACCTGGCATCATCGACTGTTGTGCCCCTTACATAGGGCTCTACCTGTTTTTTACCGTTAAGATAGACATAGCCATCCTTTATTTCCAGCTTGTCTCCGGGCAGGGCAATACACCGCTTGATGTAATCTTTATCTTCCTCGTTTGGCGGCTTAAAAATGACAATATCACCCCGTTCAAGGGACCTGATCCCCAGAAAAGAAAGATGGAAGGGATTATCCATACCGGGCATTTTGGGAATAATAGGGCCATAGGTTATTTTTTCCACAAAAAGGTGATCCCCCACCAGTAATGTATCCTGCATGGAACCTGTTGGTATATAATAAGCCTGAACAATATATTGTATAATATGTACTGCCAGAATAAGTGCCACTACAACGGCATCCAGTATCTCCCAGACCTTCCTGGTATATACTGTTCTCATAGGGGTCATATCCGGAAAAAGAGACAATAAAGAATCCCGGTTCTCTTCCGAAAGCAGCATTGCCGGAAATGGTATCTTTTTGTCTTTATCTAATATAACCAGGTTTCCCAGGAGATTTAACTCGAGAAAACCAATATTTCCGGCATTAATCACTGTTGTATTTGCCGAATCTTTTAACCGGACGGAAGATATATCAAAAAAGTGCTTTTCTTCCCCTTCATTCTTTTTATTTACCGCTTCGATTCTTTTTCCGGTTATGGAAACGGAACCATTCCTGAATTTAATATATTTTACAATATGATTAACCAGGCGAGCGATATACATTAATGTAGCAAAACTGCCAATATAATATATTGGAATAAAAGGAGTTTTAACAAAAGGGACCGCAACAGCCAGAAATAGTGTCGCGTAAACAAAAATAATAAGATATATTATTCTTTTAATGAAAAATTTAACAGCATCACTCCCGGAAATAACAGGATATACAATCTCATCATCATTTGATTCAACAATTTTAAAGTTACTCTTACCCGATTCCAGGTCTTTTGACCTGGTAATTCTTAACAACTGGATCATTATTCGCTCCTCATTAACCGCCGGATTGAGTTTTCCACCAAAATTACTCAGAAATTACTCAGAAATTACTTAAATGTGTAGGTACTGCAACGATATTTTTCATTAGTTGCCACTTTTTAGGTGGAGACATACAAAACTTATTGCAGAAATAACAGAGACTATATAAAATTGTACAAATCAAGTGTCCACAACTTTTTTAATTATGAAAACAATAACAGACGCCATAAAGAGATTATCAAAAGAAAAGATTAAGGAACTCGCATCACTTCTTATGCTCAAAAAAGCAGACGAAAATGCGATTATTTCCCGGATCACCTCTTATTCAGGTCTCGATAAAATACTAACGGGGCTTTCCCTTAATGAGCTTCAAATGCTGCAATTGGTATACAGTAATGACGCGGTTATTACCCTGGGGGAAATTGAAAAGAAACTGGAGATCAATATTGCGGAAGTGGAAAAAACCGCTAACGGTCTTGCCGGTAAACTGATGCTTTATATTATCAAAAACCGGCAGCTTTTAAGCAATAAACTGGATAAGATCTATGGTATAGAAGAAATTGCTTCAATTATCAATATTACCGGTATTTCCACAATTCATGAAGAGCTGGCTAAAATATCGGCTTCTCTTGAACAAACTGATGAAGATGAAGCTGCTTCTTCTACGGTTTTGAACAATGCAGAAAGCAATATCAAACAAATTCTGATACACCTTGCCGAATCCGGCGGGATTGTGTCACTTGAAGATTTTCAAAGTTACTGTACAAAAGAGCCATTTGATTCGGTTCTTTCCACTATGCTGGAACAAAAACTGATTTCAATGTGCCAGGTGATTACTCCCCGTTACCATACGGTGATCCTTGTTGATGAGAAGATAGCGCCTGCGGCAGCTCACCTTGTTGCGAAAAAGGAAACCAAAGATAACCGCGTTCATAACAGGTTTCACTTCCTTTTAAATACCTTTAATGCTTTTGATGTTATTTCCACTTATGGCATGTTTCTGACAAAACAGGGTAAATTCAGAATAATCGATGAAAAAAGGATAATGGAGTCGCAGCGGCGGCTGCAATGGCCTAATGGAAAATACCCGGTTCCCGAAGAGGTATTACGCCTTACTCTCTTCTTTCTTAACAGGCTGGGCTGCTTAAAACTGGACAAAGACATCGCGAATATCACTCTTGCTCCCATTCAGAACCAGGTTGAAGAGCCGGAAAATGTTATAATCACAATGATGAAGGTGCTCGACTCTACTGAACCGGTAGATCCCTACTTTTTACCCCCTTTTGAGATGCCTTCTTATGACTCAATTCTCTCAACACTTAAAATATTGTCTAATCTTAAGAAACCTTCATTTACCTATCTTAAAATCACTGAATTGTCCCGGTTCCTGGGTAACTCTCCTGATGAAGACCTGGAAAATGACCTTCATGAAGTTGATGCCGAGTATCGCCGGTTCAAAAGAAAGATCGATTTTTTATGTTTAACCGGTATTATTGAGATAATCGGAAACCGGATCCAGCTTTCCGATATCGGAAAAGAGATCGTTGCCAGGGAGCTTAAAACCGATATCCGGGATGAAGAGCAGGAAATAAAAAAAACCATCTATATTAATCCCGATTTCACCATCATTATTCCGGAAGAAGATATTCCGTCACGTGCTCTTTTTAATATTCTTACATACACGGAAATTGTCAAAGATGATGTTATTCTTCATGCTACGATTGACAAGTCTTCTATTATAAAAGCCCATAAGCTTGGATTATCTGTTGACCGCTTTGTTACTATTCTGGAAGAATATTCAAAGAATGAAATTCCGCAAAACCTTAACTTCCTGCTTACCGAATGGTCGAACCAGGCTATCACCCTGAAAATTTCCCGTGAAATTTTGCTTAAAATAAACAATCCCTCTTTTCTCGACGAAATTGAATATAATAAAACAACAAATATGATGATTGAACGTATTTCTTCTCATTACGCCATTGTTAATAAAGAATATATTGATGATATTATTAAACTTGCCAGGAAAAATGATGCGGTAATTTCTCTTTTTGAAGAAAAAACGGATTAACCGGGATTCTCCCGGTATAAAACCAGCTTTAGATTTAAATCAAAATAAATCAACTTTTAGTCAATAACAACAATCCTTCTCGGGAACTTCCAGTCTAAAAATTCTTGCAGCGCTTTTATCGTTTTTTCCTGAACAAAAAAAAGTTTATTGTTCGCCTTTACCAGGCCGCCTTTGTAATGAGTATATTTCATCTGGTGATCCACCCACCCGATCAACTCTACTTTTTTCCAGTCAGTTGTGGTCTTTAAAAAAGGAAGCTTTCGTAGATGTAGCTCTTTAATTTGTCCGTTCTTAACGGAGTCTGCCAGTATTCTTTCCCATTCCATCGCCATATTGTATTCTCTCTTTAAACCTAAAAATATTACTTACTACTTTTTTAAAGCCTCATTTTCTCTTAAAAGCCGGTCAATCTCTTCAGCCAGGCTCCTGTTTAACAATTTCTCCCTTTTCAATTCATCATGAAGATCTATTGCCTCAGTCCTGCCGAGCTCTGCTACAGTTTCCGTGGCATTTATTACGGATTTTGCATTATTAAGCTCATGTGCCGAAAATTCCAGAACCGATGCCTGAGCATCTATTACACTATGGGCATCCACCAGCTCCCGCTGCTTGATATTGAGTAGAATCTCCTCGGAATTTGCCCGTTTTTTCATATCAAACATTTCACTCTGTCTGAGCAGGGAAAAATTGCTTATTGCCTTGTTTAAGCGGTCCTGTTCTTTTAAGAGCTTCTTCTCATACGCAATAATACTCTTAAAACCAGCCTCTTCCCGCTCCGATTCAAAGATATTCTTCCTGTTTATATCCATCAATCCCTCAAATAACTGGACCCGGGATTCCGATTCCCTGGATATATATGTCATTATCTCACGATACCGTTCGACTATTATCGATTTTTCAACCAGGAGCAAAAACTCGCGCTTGTCGATTGGTCTTCCTATAAATTCCAGGTGGAGTGTGTTATATGACAGCTTTGAAGCGTCTTTTATCTCCTTTTTCTTCAATACAACAAACTTCAAATAACTCTGAAGTCTTTGATCACCCAATATCAGAGATACTGTCTTCTCAGGTGTTTTTTCTGCCAGGTCGAAAACAAAAAGGTTTATTTCATTTTCCAATATATTCGAAGCCTTCAACTCCTGTTCGGATATCACATTCGTTGTAAGACCAAGTTCCCTGATAGAGGCAGCTATTTTTTCACCGCTGCCGTTGTCTGTTAAATACCAAATTGTCGCTTTTTCCATATCATAAACCTCTGTTTACCGATAGGACACTTAAATATTATTATCACTCTTTTGCAAGAAAAAAACAACTACTTTTTTTTTAAACTCCCGCGTCACTTTTTAAAATATTTAAAATTGGTTGACATTTATTGCTCACTTCTATTCTTTGTCCACAACATCGTCTTTATCTGTTCATTTATTATAACTATACATATATTACAAAAAAACACAGGAAATTTTAGTAAAATGAAAATCTCAAGGTTTATTATCGTATTTATTGTTTTCGCCACGGTCTTTGCGTCGTACCAGCACCTCTTCTCATGGGGACTTTTTAACCTTTTTTCCGACACCTCCTTTTCCGAAGAAGGTCTTCAAAAATCCGTGGATTTTGATCCGGACAAAGATATTCTCTATCTCCCCAAATTAGAAGGCAAAAAGCTCTTTGAATCGGTCGATGATCTTTCTATCTGCCGAAAAAAAGATGTCCGTAAATATATCTATATCTACCTTACTACCGGTAGAAAATTCGCGATCCGCTCTATTGAACGGTCCTATCTTTATATGGGAATTATTGACGATATTTTCGAAAAAAACAGTGACATCCCTAAGGATATCGCCCTGCTTCCTCTTCTGGAAAGCGGCTTTAGCCCGAACGCGGTTTCCCGCAGCAAAGCGATGGGGCTGTGGCAGTTCATGAAATCCACGTCCAAACCCCTGGGACTCAAGCGAAATAAATGGGTCGATGAACGCCGCGATATTGAAAAATCTACCAATGCCGCCATCCGGCACCTGCGCCATCTTCACAAAAGCCTTGGCTCCTGGGAGCTGGCCCTTGCCGCGTATAACGGCGGCGGCGGGCATGTTCGCCGGTCCATGAAAAAATCCGGAACTTCGGAAATCTGGTCTCTTATCGATTCCGGTGCCATGAAGCAGGAACCCAGTGAATATGTTCCCCGGTATCTCGCGCTCTTGCTCATATACAAAAACCAGTCTCTCTTTGGCATTAAAGACGAGATCTCCATACCCGAGACCTTTGACACGGAGAATATCACCCTTGAATTCCCGGTTAATATTAAAGACGTTTCCAAAGTCTGTGAGGTTCCGCTTAAGACCATTAAAAAATTCAACCCAGAGCTGAATCATCATATTACTCCGCCGTACAACAAAGAGTATTCTCTCAGGCTTCCCGCTGAAGTGAAGGATAAATTTAAGCTGAATAAAAAGAAGCTTTATAAGTATAAATTCAAGGGAGTTAAACGCTATACCGTCAAACGCGGTGACAACCTTTCCTCTATTGCCAAACGTCATAAAAAAAAACTCGTCAGCTTATTGAGCTGAATAATATAAAAAATCCCCGGAGGATTTATCCGGGGAAGGTTATTTATATTCCTTATTAGAATCCGGATGTTACTTCATAGCCTCGTCAAAATCCCTTTTCCCGTGAATAATATCATGAATTAATACATCATCTTTTTGTATCTCATAAATAAGTCGATAAGAATAAATAAAAATTTCTCTAATTTTGTTATCATCAATTTCCGGAACAACTCGTCCCATTGAAGGAAATTCATTGAGTGATTCTGATTTTTCAATTATTGTGAGTGTGACTTTTTGTGCATAGAAGTGAGAATCCAAAGCAATATAATCATGGATACTTTTAAGATCCTCTTTGGCAGGATTGGATTTCTTTTTTCAATTCATCAACAGTGAGAGTTTTTCCATCTTTAACAGCTTCCTGACTGTGTGCAACTTTATCTATCACATAGAGACGATACATGATATCTTCAATGTTTGCATTATCCGGAAGTTTAGAAATTGCCTCAAGGGCTTCTTGTTTTATATTTGAATGCATACGCATTATTTCTCCTAAAAGTGTTATCTTGAAAATTCAAATAATATACTATTAAGATATTAATTATTGCATCAATTGTCAAGTAATATCTCAATTATCTCACCGGAGTCCTACTCCCCAACAATCCCCTTCACCTTATTCCGTGCAATCAAAGCATCTATCATATGCCGGATCATTTCCTGGTCCTTATCACTCAGCTTATAAATCTCCGAAAGAAGCAGCTTCATTTCATCCCCGGGCTCGCTCCGCAGCAAGGGCTTTCTCTCCGCCTCTTTAATAAGAAGATAATCAATAGAAACATCAAAGACCTGCGCCAGTTTAATTAAAACCACGGCAGAAGGAACATTCCTGCCGTTCTCCTAATAACCAATCATATTATTATCAATATCAACCTTTTTGGCAAGATCAAACTGGGTCCAGCCTCGTTCTTTGCGAAGCTTTTTAATACGTTCATAAACAGGTAATTCTTTAACATCCATACTCATTATGTTTTAAGAGTTAAGTAAAAAAATCAGTGTTGTCATTGCGCGGGTTTAACACTATTTGGAAAAATCATTGTTTTTAACATAGTTTTTTCCAATTATAAAATCTATCAATCCCCCCATCCAATGAGTCGAGCTTCCTCTTCAGGCTTTTTTTGATTATCGTTATTCCAATCTCGTGATCTAAAATGAAACCAATAAAAAAGATGATAATTCAATATGCTGCGCAAAGGGCCTCCTTCCAATTAT
>JAAENB010000309.1 GCA_024224995.1 bacterium
CCTCAGAGCTCTTTAAAAGAGCTCTGAGGTCACACCCCCCTGGAAAAAAATCTTATTTGACAAAAAATACACTGTTCAAACAAATAAACAAGAAACCACACAGGAGACCGCTCATGTCATTATCCAACCGGAATAACCCATATAACTTCGACGAGTTCTTAGCCTGGCGAAATGAAGTCAATTATTATACTGATGATCCGTTTTTGCAGAAAGTGGTAAAACACTATGCCGGAGATGACTGGAAGGAAGTCGACCGGGAGGCGCGGGCAATATCACCAAAGGTATCATATCGCTGGCGCGATATGGCCGACTTTGCAGCGTCGCCGCAGGAAATGCCGTACATGGTTCACTATGACGCGCACAATCACCGGATCGACAGGATCGTGCGGCCCCACCAGGTGGAGATCATGGAAAAAGAAATTTTTTCCGAAGCGATATTTTCAGAGAAGACCTCACCCTGGACCAGGCTGGTAAAAATGTTTCTAATATATCAGAATGGAGAAGCATGTGTGTCCTGTCCGCTGACCTGTACAGAGGGGATGGTTGCTTTATTGGATAAATTTGCCGATACCCCGGAAACGAAGGCAATCCTGCAGCACTGTAAGGAAGGGATAGACGGCAGCTTTAGCATAGGAGCCCAGTATCTTTCCGAGATCCAGGGCGGGTCCGATGTGCCGGCCAATGTACTTGAAGCTGTTCAGGAAAGGGATACCTGGAAACTCTATGGAACCAAATTCTTTTGTTCGGCTACGCATGCCGATTACGCCGTTGTAACAGCCAAACCGGCGGGCTCCGAAGAGGTGGCGCTTTTTGTGGTTCCTTCGTGGCTGCCGGGAAATAAAGAAAAAGAAATTCGAAACGGGTATACTATAGACCGTATAAAAAATAAGCTCGGTACCAGAGAGTTGACTACCGCTGAAATAACCTACAACGGGGCAATAGCCTACCCTGCCGGTCCCCTTGACAGAGGTGTTGCCAATGTAGTGGGAATTGTTCTAACCTATTCGCGGCTCACCGTAGGATTATCGGCAGCGTCAGGGATGGCTCGAACAGCGCGGGAAGCTCGAAAATACAGTGAGCTGCGTGAGGCATTCGGATTCAAGATCGGGCAGTTCCCGCTTTTGGCAGGGCAGCTCAACAAACTGGAAAAGTATGCAAGGCGGACAACAGCCGGGGCTTTTAAACTATATAGTGAATTCCTGAGTAACACAGGAGAAGATAAAAAGCAGCGCTTTAAGGTCCGGGAGCTTATTATGCTGCAAAAAATTGCCGGGGCAATGGATTCCACAGAGCATGCCCGGCTTGGCATGTCTGTCTATGGCGGCCACGGCGTAATGGAAGATTTTTCCTCATTACCCAGGATCCTGCGTGATGCTATTATCAACGAATTATGGGAAGGACCCAGAAACGTACTCCTGAGCCAGATATTTCTCGACCTCCAAAAAGTTTCCGAATGGTATCCCGCGGACGAATTCGTGAGAGATGTTCTCTCCGGAGGAGATGAGACTCTTGTAAACTCTCTAACAGATGAGATCCTGGAAATTACCGGCCACGGAACCCTGCTCGATATGAACGAAAAAACCCTGGAGATATGCGAAAAATGGGATTCTTTTTGCCATAAGCTGTTTCACGCCTACCAGGATATCGCTTTAAAAGAAGTAGAAGGGTAAAAACCTCCGCTGCAATTGCCGCCGTCTCAGAGCTCTTTAAAAGAGCTCTGAGACGGTGACAAATTCACTTGACAAATCCCACACCCCTTCGTATGTTTAAAACAAACGTTTAAATCAGCTGCTTACAGAGGCATTTGAGGAAACAGGTTCCGATCCTGTTGAAGTCCTGAAACGCTGCTTTGCCGGAACCCTGGAGGGGATGACTCCAATTAAGGACCGGGCCGCGGGAAAAATACATAAATGATATAATAGAAAAAAACTTTCGGGAGATTTTTTAATATGAAACACGGCAAACAACTATCCCTCTTTCAGGCATCCGCTGTTATTACAGGGCTTGGCGTAGGAGGCGGAATTATGGCAGTCCCCTACCTTGCCTCGTTGAACGGTATTATTCCCATGATCTCCATTATGATATGCGCGTACGCCGTAAGTATATTATTACATCTAATGATAACTGAAATGGTTATGTTAGACGGACAAAACAGCCAGTTTGTTGAACTCCTCTCCAGGTATCTTTTTCACGGGCGCGGTAAAACAATTTTCACCTGGACTTTTTTTATTATAATAGTAATTAATTTTTACGCGCTACTTGCAGGGTATATTGCCGGAGCCGCCGAAATTATCGTAAATCTTTCCGGCATACCGGAGTGGTCCGCGAAAGTTCTTATGTATATTTTTGCTGCGGGACCGGTTTTTTTCGGACTAAAAGCCCTTGGAATTAGTGAAGAATACGCTATAGCGGGCATAGGAGTATTGCTCATTGTAATGACCGTTGGATCATTTAATCACAGCTTTAATACAATACCTTTATGGGCGGGAGGAGCAAAAAAAGCACTGGCATTGTACGGCATGGTTATATTCAGCCTGTCATCTATCTTTGCCATACCTGAAGCTGTTGAAGGCCTTTCCTGGAATAAAAAACTTATCCCCTGGTCGATTATTCTGGGTAAAACGATTAACCTGTTATTCATACTGATAATAACCATAATGACAATCCTTTCCAGCAGCGTCGATGAAAAAGTCGCCATTATCAGTTGGGGGAAAAGCATCGGGAATTGGGCTGTTCTTCTCAGTTCTGTCTTTACCCTGCTGGCAATACTTACCAGCTATTGGGCGGTTACATACGCCCTGGCCATTGTCATTGAAGAAAGACTTAACTGGGAATACCGCCTCTCATGGTTTGTTGCCACGCTTCCCACGCTCCTTATTTCCCTTTCGGGAATTACCTTTATGGGCTTCATGAAAATCGCGGGCGGAGCTCTTGCCATACTGGTGACAATCCTGGTTGTGCCCGCTTTTAGAGCCGTAAAAAAACAGAAAAAAATCGAAGAAAAGGTCCTTACCCTGCCCTTCCTTGAAAAGAGTATATTTCAAATAATTATTATCTTAGCCTTTCTAGTGGCAGCCATTGGAATGGTTTTCAAATAATAGACCTTTTTGCTCTTAAGAAACTTAATTCTGGTGGTGCGCTGGTCTGGAAGTAGCATGGGCTCCGGAACTGCTGAATAATCCTCAAAAAAAATTCAGGGTGATATCCGGCCGTCAGGAGCTCCCCGGTTTAGCCGGGCTGTCATCACGCGACAAATTTCACTCAGGCTGTTTCCGCATCTATTCTGTTATGCTTGCGAGACGCATCAAGGATTATTCAGCGCAGCGCGCCTATTTCGAAATGATCCTGGTCATGGACGGTAAGATTAGAGTTACAGGTTCAGTTCTGTTTTCCAATAATCATGAAGGTTGCAGTTCGAAACGATACTAATTTTCCCGGTGTCTTTTTTCAAATGGATACAGGCGGCGGGATTAACACTGTTTGGGGTAAACATAATTCGTTCGATATAAATATCATCAATATAAACATCGATAAACTGAATAAAGTGACCTTCCTCCATAGGGTGAAGGGTTTCTCCAATTCGAATAAGTAAATCGGTGCAGGCTTCTTCGGGAATTAACGCGCACTCATGGTTCATTTTCACAGAGGGGATATGCTTTACCGCGGCTTCCGGGCTCTTTTCCTCCGACTCTTCAAAGATCTCATCATTCCGGGAAAACTCTTCATCCGGGGCATGGCAAACCGGACACTCTCCGGAAACTTCATTAAATTCGAGATGACCGCATATCCCGCAAATATACACATCCATATTTTTACCTCTTGGGTTTCGTTTTGTTGCATAATTAAAGCATTTTTTGGGAGGTTTGTCAATAAAAAATTACTTTGGGATAATGCCGGCTTTTATGAGGTTCTTATTTTTTAGTGAAGGCAGCCGTGTTAACCGCAGTTCGTTGCGTGGATATTGCAGGAGCCCGGCAATGTTGGCATTTGCCTCAATAAAGCTGTATGGCTCGGATTTAAGGCATTTTGCTCATTATCCTCGCGCCAATGAATTAATTTCAATGAGATTTACGAATAAAACACAAAACATTCTTTTATAGAGCTTATTTTTTTGTTGTATCATGGTGATAATAATATTACAATGATCAACCGCTATCAAGGAGTTTGCGTCATGACAGAAGAAAATAAATTCAATGGTTTTCCAAAAGAAGCGCTTCGCTTCCTGGAACAATTAAAAAAAAATAATTCCAGGGAATGGTTTCTCAAGCATAAAGAAGAGTACGAAAATGTTATTTTAAATCCATCCAGATTGTTTGTTACTGAAATGGGTATTCGCCTCCAAAAAATATCTCCTCATATTATATATGAAGCACGGGTTAACAGATCTCTTTTCAGGCTCAACCGTGATACCCGCTTTAGCAAAGACAAGACTCCGTATAAAACCAATATTGGTATTTTTTTCTGGGAGGGTTCAGGAAAACGGATGGAATGCCCGGGGTTTTATTTTCACCTGGAACCTTCAAGTATGATGCTGGGCGCGGGACTCTACCAGTTTCCCAAAGAACTGCTTCCGGTATACCGGGACGCGGTTGTGGACCCGGTGCTGGGAAAAGAGCTCCCCAAAGCCATAAAAAAAATCGGAGAAGCCGACTTTGGCAAAGCCGTCTGCGGCATGCCTGTTGATAGTTATAAAAAAGTTCCCCGGGGATACGATCCGGAACACCCAAACGCGGAGCTTCTTAAATTCAAGGGTCTCCACGCCGGTGTTGAAAGCTCTATTCCAAAAGAATTCCACACGAGTGCTTTTCTGGATTACTGTTTCGACCGGTTTAAAAAACTGGCGCCAATTCATCACTGGCTGGTGAAGATGCTGTCTTAGGGAAGCAGGGTTCAGGGGCCAGGGGTCGCACTCTCAAGAAACTCTTTTTGCTTGTGCGCGGGCGTAGAAGCAGCCCGCAGTACTATTTAGTCTCTGATCTATATTTTTCCCGCTACACAGGGTCGATCGTGTCTTGATATACCGAAAAACGTCATTCGGAATGTAACCTA
>JAAENB010000310.1 GCA_024224995.1 bacterium
CTGCCCTAATGGGGTTAAAACCCCGGGCTCAAATTGACTCATTTCCAAAAACTCTTGCGCCCCTCCCCGGAATCTCCATAGCCCTGACCTGAAACCAGCCAGTAAAGGCGTTGCACTGCAACGTCTCTCAGAACCAAACCCTGGCCGGAGTATCTTCGCAAAATTGCCCCCGGTGTAACCGCAGTTACCCGGCACGGACAAAATGAACAAAAATCTCCAGGTTCCCTTTTGGCCCTTTAATCTGCGAATCAACACGTTCTTTTTCAATAAATCCAAGTTCCCCGGCACAGGCCGCAACCCGCTCAACAGCCTTGCCCCGCTGCTCATCATCACGGACAACACCGCCTTTTCCAATGTTCTCCTTGCCCACCTCAAACTGGGGCTTTACCATAGCAAGGATCTCTCCGCCGGGTTTAAGGCAGCTTACTACCGCGGCCAGAAGCCTGGTAATTGATATAAACGAGACATCTATTACGGCAATGTCAGCAGGTCCGGGAAACATGTCAGGAGTCAGGTTCCGGGCATTTGTCTGTTCAAGGGAAAGGACTCTTGGATCGGTACGGAGGTTATAGGCCAGTTGATTGGTTCCAACATCAACCGCATAGCTCATGACCGCTCCCCGCTGAAGACACACATCGGTAAATCCGCCGGTGGATGCTCCTACATCAAGGATAGTCTTTCCTTTAACATCAATGGCTAGATAATCCAGAGCCCCGGTTAGTTTTATCCCGCCCCTGGAAACAAAAGGATTATCTTCCCCCCGCATCCGGATATCCGCTCCGGGATCTACCATGGTTCCTGCCTTGGTTACGGGAGTTTCATTTACCAGGACATTGCCCGCCATAATGAGAGCCCGTGCTCTTTCCCGAGAAGCAGCAAGCCCCAGATCAACGATCAATTTATCAATACGAACCCGTTTCATATCGACAGGATATCCGGGTGAACAAATCCTGTAAATCAATTTTTAATCAACCTGCTTTCTCATAACGTAGGGTTTTAACCCCATGTTATGAGAAAAAGACCCGTTGACTGATCTCTTTTAATCGCACAAATTGCTGATAAAATAATGGCAGGATAATAACACTTTCGATAAAGTGCATAACATAAGAAAGGTTCGAAAAGACCATTCCGTATGAATTTGCCCCGTTTTGAACAACAACTACTATGGAATATATCATCAAACTGATCAAAAACACCCATATTAACGAATAATTCATTGTTTCAAG
This sequence comes from bacterium, assembly GCA_024224995.1. The sequence goes on from JAAENB010000310.1 coordinate 1,227, forward strand.
GTCCGAAAGTTTAATATTCCACTTCATTAAGCCCTGAAAGTGTGATATAATTCCCGGGCGGTGATTCTTTTCAAGAACATCCACATTCTTCTCATAGAGGTCATTAAATTCTTTATTAAAATAGAGTATTCTGTCACTGGAAAAAATATATACCAGGACAATCAAAAATGATGATACCAGGCATCCCCAGAACACCTCTATACTCAGGAAAAAAATTATAACAAATGTTCCGGCCAGGCCGATAACACTCTCTATTATTTCCGGCAACGAATTCTCCAGGAATTCCACCAGCTCCGTTGCCAGGTTTGTCCGGGCCGTTATTACCGATGTTGATGACTCTTTCTCTCTCTCGAACGCGACCAGGTCCGGCGTTACTTCCACATATATTTTCGAGTAGAGCCTTGTATCATAAAACCGTCTTCCCGCTCCCATGAGCAGTGCTGTTATCCCAAAACATACCAGGTAGAGTATACCGGTATAATTTTTCTGCAAGAGATCATCAATAGCAAAACCCATAAAAAGCGGGAAGAGCAAAACAATACCGCTTTCACAGGCCGCCAGCATCCAGGTAAAAAGTATCCGCTTCCGGTATTGCCGGAATATATCTTTTAATGCGATTGTCTTCATATACTTCATAGTATACAATTTATAATGAGTTGTCGTCTTACCTTAGAATCTCAGACTCATTTTTTTATTGTTTGAACCCGGCTCAATCTTCCATTCTTTTTCGGTTACGGCATCCAGGAAAACCCGGTCATGACTCACGAGTAAATGTCCAACGGGGCATTCATTCAGTGTCTTTTCCAGGCACTCTACCGACGCCAGGTCCATATGATTCGTGGGCTCATCCATTATGATGATAAGCGGATCTACTGAGATTCCTGCTGCCAGCACCAGTTTCCGCAATTCTCCGGGGCTGGGATCTTCCGTATAAAATAAGCGTTTTGGATCGGAGCCCAGGCTTCCTACGATGGTAAAGATCTTTCCCTGCACCTCTCCCGGAAGCTTCCGGATGTCCCTGATTATCTCCCTTGATTGTTCTTTTTCTATTTCCTGTGGTATATACAGCACATTCTTCCCTGCCAATTTGCTGATAATATACTTCACCAGGGTCGATTTCCCCGTCCCGTTTCCCCCGGTTAAAGCAATCCTCTCTCCCGGCCTCATTGCAAGAGTATCAAACTCCAGGCTCTTTTCTCCCATGCTGAGAGTTCCGCCCTCTATATTAAATATAAAATCACTCCTGCTGCTGGTACCCGGAATAATATACTGAAGAGTTGTTACTTTTTTTGTTTGTATGCCGCTTACTTTCTTCTCTTCCTGCTCTATCCTTCCTTCCATCTGTTTTAGGAGCTTTCCCGGTACTGCATCTTTCCCGGTTAAACGAGCTAAGTTCTTCTTATTCCTGCCATCCCGGTCTTTTGAAGCAAGCCCCTTTTTTGACCGTTTTTTATCGGCCTGGGAAGCCTGGTTTCTTCTACCGGCTGCTTCCGCTTTTAAGCGCTTTACCTGCTTTGTATGCCGGGCTTTTTGCTCCCTGGCATGCTGCTCTTCCCGGAACTGCTGCTTCTTCCCTTCTCCGATTAATCCGGGTCTCATTACCGCTTGCGGCGGGTCAAGAAACAGGCACTGGTAAGGCAAAAAATCAAGTAATTCCCTGTCATGACTTACGATTATTCCTGTTCCTTTATACAAAGATAACGCTTCCATAAGCATTTTCCTTGCCGCTTCATCAAGATGATTTGTGGGCTCATCTATCGCCAGGACTTCCGGCTCCTGCCAGAGCGCTGTTCCTATTTGTGCCCTTTTTCTTTCTCCATAGCTAAGCGTCTCCCATCGATAGAGCCAGTCATCTTCAATATTGAGTTTTCCTTTAAGTTTTTGCGCTATTCCGCTATAGGAATAGATAAAGTCTTCAAATTCTTCAGGCAAAACATCCGTTCTCTGGGAGCAATAAATTCCTTCTCCCTCTCTTGATATTTTTCCCCTGTCCGGTACCAGGTGTCCCAGGGCCAGCAATAACACGGTTGTTTTGCCTGCTCCGTTAACCCCAGTTACCCCGGTCCACCCTTTGTCAAAATGGCAGGTCACATTATTTAAAAGTAATTCGTTGTATCCAAATGATACTGTGTTTAATAGTACACCCATGCATAGCCTCCTGTTTGGAA
>JAAENB010000311.1 GCA_024224995.1 bacterium
ATAAAATACAGAAAGTAGGAAAGAACTATATAAAAGACGGAGTATCCTTTATATTGTTTGATGTAAAGATCGTAGAATACTGGCTGGAACGCCATAACGTAGATGATATCGCGGAAAAGCTGCAAATACAATCCGTACCCGTAATCGGAAGCGGAACCGTGCAAGAGATGATAGACGTGGTAAAAAAGGGATTTAACTCAATTTTTGGGGATTTCACCGCAGAAGGAATAGTCGCCAGGCCCGAAGTGGAACTGTTCAGCAGAAGCGGGCACAGGATAATAACAAAGATCAAACACAGAGATTTTTGAAATATTTCTATTTAAGATTCTTAGCGGCTTTTTTCGCTTCAGAGAAACCATTAACAAAATAGGAATCCAGGATTTTCCTGGTAATTTTATCCGAAGGATCCAGTTTAAGAGCAAGGGTGAGCAATTGAAAGGCGGCATTAGGGTTGTTTTTTATTAACGCAATGGCAGCGCCCACGCTATGGGCTCTGACGTTATGGTCAATGGGGATTTTGAAGGAAAATGTTTTTTCCAGGGCTTTTTTGGAATCATCAATTTTACGGGCTTTAAGAAAGGTGATCGCGAGATACAGGTGTGCTTTTGGAGATGAAGGGGAGAGCCTGAGGGCTTTTTTTGTTGAAAGAATGGCATGGGTATACTTTTTTTGATTGGATAAAATAATGGTCCTGGATAAGTAATCGCCGGGTTTTGGATTGGCATTGATCTTTTGATTGATAATACTCAGGGCTTTGTTGTATTCTTTTGAGTCATGACCGTAAAAATAAAGAAGAATGTTGCATAATTCCCCATTGGATTTATCCAGGGCAAAAGCTTTTTCGTAAAAGATGAGAGATTTTTCCCGGTCTTTTCTAAAGAGATAAATCATAGCAAGCCAGGAAAAGAGGTCCGTTTTTTTTATTTCATTATTCTCGGTTAACGAAAGAAAAAATTTTTCAGTTTCGGAAATAAGTTTAACGTCGGCGGGGGAGAAAGCGGTATTTTCTTTTTTAAAGGTAAAGAGGGAATTGGAGTCATGGCTCAGAGATTTAAGAGACAGGTGAGATAGCCGGATAAAATGGAACAGGGTTTTGTAACGAATATTTTCGGGATGATTTTTTATGTTTAATTGAATTTGCTCATATAACGGATATTTTTTAACAATGGTCATCGTCGGTTCTTTGTATATGGATTTAAGTTTATCCGGTTCAAGAGCAAGTTTTTGGTGCAGAGACATATAGTAATAGCCCCAGAAAGTCAACAGAGCGTTAAAATTATTTGTATCCAGTTCTAATGATTTCATAAGCGCGGAAAACGTGTTTTCCCTGTCACCATGATAGGCGTAAAGAGAGGAAATAGTGAGCCATCTCCCGGAGCTTTCTTTTATGGAATTGAGCTTAAACAGGTATTTTAAGGCTTCCCGGCTTAATTCCCTGCTTTCCCTGAAGCTTGAAGGGAAGAAAAAATTTAGCTGGGTACAGGTACTGGCGATTTTTTCCATAATGGCAATATTATTCGGGTCTTTTTTCTCTAATATTTTGAGCATTTTTAAAGCGCTCACGTAACTGGGATAAGCCATGTTCATGTTTTCGAGCTTTTCATATTTTTGAGCAATTGAAATATGCAGATCGATATCGGGAGTGGAACCGGACAGTTTTTTGCTAAGAGAGTTGATATCATTCATTATAGCGGTTTTTCCATCCCTGGAAAGGGGTTTGTTCCCGGGGGAATCGGCATCAAAGGTCCTGGAGCTGATCGTAGCGATAATTGAAACAGTTCCGCTATAGGGAATCATTTTAATAAGGTTCTTTTGCTCTTCTTTGCTCAAGCGGAAAGAACTGTCCGGGCTGCCAACCTTGAATTTTTTCTGCTGCCCAAGAGAGAGCAAAGGAGACATAATAATCAGGAGAACCAGGGAAATAGAACAAAGGAATTTAAGGGGATATTTATTCATACTATTAAAGATACAACAAAATAAAAGCACTGTCAAGGGGGAAAATATCACAAAAAAGATGTTGATTAATTTTTCAAGGGGTGGTATAATTTTGGCAAACAATGATTTTAATGATCCGGGAATGAGCCTATGTCAAAAGAAAGAAGAAGAAACAAACGGTTTACCATTAACCAGCTCGTAAAGCTGGAATTCGACAGGGAATCAAAAATAGAGGCTCGCGGAGTAAATATCAGCGAAGCGGGAGTACTGTGCGATACCGACAGCAGCCTGGAGGTAGGGACAAAGGTCTTTCTAGAGGTGACCCTGGGAGATGAAGTAGAATCCATAACCTGTAAAGGGATCGTAAGAAGAACGGACAAAAAGGGTGATAGCAGTCTTTCGGGAGTGGAGTTTATCGGTCTAAAGGACGAGGATTTGGCAAAGATCCGGAAATTGATTGTAACAACGCATCTTCCCCACAAGTAGTCCCGTTACTTAAGAAGTAACGGGACGGGAGACGAGCGAACACAGCCGCATCAGCTGACCAGCCGAAGACTCATAGAACTTCAAACTTCAAACTTCAAACTTCAATTCGAGCAACCAGTCCTGTTTTACTACAACCCTTTTATACATATATATAATGCAAGAATCGTGCCAGGTGCGGGATAAAAACAGGGTTACTTTTGGAGAAATATGGGAAAAAAAAGAAATTTATTGTGATAAAATTATAGTGTGGAGCTTTTTTGCTTGAAAAAAATATAATATTTTATAGGTTTTTATAAAAATATATAATGTGGAAAACTGGTATATGAATAAAAACGTAGTAATAAGCAGCCTGGGCAGTACTCTGGATCAGGGATTCGGGGCAAACCGGTGGAACCGGTGGCGGCCGTCGGTGTGTATATGCCAGCATGAGGATTTGCTGGTGAGCGAATATCACCTGTTATATCAAAAGGCATTTTCCCGCCTGTGCAAAAAGGTGGTTGAAGATATACAGACAGTATCCCCGGAAACAGAGGTCATTCCTCATGAGGTTAATTTTCAGGACCCCTGGGATTTTGGGGAGGTCTACGAAGTATTGTATACCTTTGCCGATAGATTCCGGTTTACTCCGGAACAAAAAAACTACCTGTTTCATATAACAACAGGAACTCATGTCGCGCAGATCTGCTTTTTTCTATTAACCGAATCAAGACATTTCCCCGGAAAGCTGCTGCAAACCGCGCCTTCCGACGTAAGCTGCGGAACCTATACCATGATAGACCTGGACCTGTCCAAATACGACCGAATTGCCGCCCGGTTTCACCAGGAGATGATCAATGATATTTCATTTCTAAAGTACGGCATTGAAACAGGAAACGAAAACTTTAACCGGCTCATGGAACGTATTGAGCATGTAGTACTCAAAACCCATGATCCTGTGCTGCTCATGGGACCAACAGGAGCGGGGAAATCGCAGCTGGCAAAACGGATCTATGAATTAAAAAAATTCAAGGACCAGGTAAAAGGGGAGTTCGTGGAAGTGAACTGCGCTACCCTCCGGGGCGACGCTGCCATGTCTACTCTCTTTGGCCATAAAAAAGGAGCCTTTACCGGGGCAATCAACGGCAGGCCCGGATTGCTTAAAACCGCTCATGAGGGAATGGTATTTCTTGATGAGATTGGCGAGCTGGGTTCGGACGAGCAGGCAATGCTGCTCCGGGCCATTGAAGAGAAAAAATTCATGCCCCTGGGAGCCGACACCGAAGAAAGCAGCGACTTTCAGCTTATTTGCGGAACAAACCGGGATTTAAAAAAAGAGATTACCCGGGGCGCGTTCCGGGAAGATCTCCTTGCGCGGATTAATCTCTGGACCTTTTCCCTGCCCGGGCTCAAAGACCGGCGGGAAGATATAGAACCGAATATTCTCTATGAATTAAAACGCTATGAAGAAAAATACGGCACCAGGGTAACCTTTAATAAAGAAGCCAGGGAACAGTTCCGGGGATTTGCCGAGTCTCCGGGAGCGGCATGGCGTGCCAATTTCAGGGACCTGAACGCGGCCATCACCCGGATGTGTACCCTGGCGCCGGGCGGCAGGATCAATAAAGAGGTTGTGCACGAAGAGATTGGAAGACTGGAGACCCAATGGCAGGAGGAGTCACCCGGAGAGGACGACAGGGGGCTGTCTCAATTTTTTTCTCAAAAGCAGCTTGAAAAAATAGATCTTTTTGACGCGGTCCAGCTTCGTGAAGTATTGAAAATATGCCGCGCGTCGGGATCTCTTTCCGAAGCAGGCAGAACCCTGTTTTCGGTTTCCCGGACCCGGAAGGATAAGACCAATGACGCGGATCGATTAAGCAAGTACCTTGCAAAGTTTGGTCTCAAATGGGGGGATGTAAGGTAACCGGAGGCCCTTTGGCCCGGGTGATCGAGGCAGGCCCAAGGAACGAGGAGAAAGGTAAAAGGTAAGAGCAAGCCCGTAAAGACGTTGCATGCAGCGTCTCTCTTTCGCGGAACCAGACCCCTGCCTTCAAACCGACCCCTGACCCCCGGCCCCTTACGAAGAGCAGTATTGAGCCGCAAGTTCATGTCATTTTTCCAGGTCAACCGGTTTTGAGATGTAGTCGTTAAACCCTTCGGCGCCGTCAAACACAGTTTTTTTTCGATTTCTCGGAAAAGTTATCGCTTTTTTTTTGTCCTCTTGATAAATTTATTTTAAATAGGAGTCGGTGTCAACAACCACAAACTTTACATTGTAATAGGAGGCAGTGTCAATTCTTCCTTTTCTCCAAGGGGAAGGGGGGCTTGTCACAAAAACAAATTTATGAAAGTAAACAAAAATCAACTGTTTAATGTACTGTTACTTCAATTAAGTAAGTCCACGATTCGAATCATTTTCCTGTTTTTCATAATGACAGCGTTCAATCTTAATACCCTTGAGGCGAAAGTATTTCTCCATTCTCCTACCGAAGAATTTAAAAACAAGATCATTCAGACCCTGGCGAAACTTACGGGCTTAGAAGAAGGTCAATTCGAGCTTAAAAAACATGAAGAAAGTTCGTTATTCCACGCGGCTAAGGTCGATTATGAGATTTTAATGAAGAAAATAAATAATGAAGATGATGAAAAAGATGAAAAAAGAGATGATGAAGTCCACCCAAAAAGCTTAGAACTGGTCAAATTTCTAATAGAAAATGGACACGTTCTTAATATTGTTGGAAACCCCATAAGGAAAATAACAAAAATAAAAAGATCGTCCAATCCTAAAAAATTTCCTGATGAGACCATCTATGCCCCTTATCGTTCTTATAAAATTGCGACGCTTTATGACGATATTACTAAGAAGAGAGAATCATGTCATGAGTCAATAAAGTCTGAAAAGGACCTCAAAGACAAGGGCTATAGGACCAAGTGGTTAAAAAGTAATTTTGGAGGTAAAAAGGTGCAGCATCAGGTAGCAGCGACAACGCACCTTACATCTCTAGCAACTACACCAGGTAAAGGGACAGATGCTATTTTATTTCTAACATACGCTGAGAATGAAAACCTTCCGGTTATTATGTTAAAACCTAAAAATAAAATGGAGTTCTATGACAAAGTAGAAGCATCATTTATGATAACTCTTGCACATGAGATGATTCATGCTTATAGAATATTCAAGGGAATCTCAATTTCAATGGATATATACGCGGACTATATTGCTTTTGCTCATAATGATGATAAACCTTATGATTATACTTTAAATGAAGTGGTTAAAAAGCTTTTCTTTATGATTCAGGAGGAAGAAATATTTACTGTAGGGCTGGTGCCGACGGATAATAATCTATATAAAAAATATTCTACAACCGAAAGAGACTCAATAACTGAAAATCAAATTAGAAAAGAACACAATCTCCCATATCGTATTGTCTACGTCGAGAAATTACCTACTGATATGAAGAAAAGCACGGAAGTTCTTATGAAGAGTGTAATTCTAAAAATATATAAATTTGGAAATTGAAAAAATAGTTTTGCCGTGCGTGCGTGGAGCAGGCACAAAGTTGCTCATGGTTGGATTGCAGAGGCGTTGCATGCAACGTCTCAAAACCGACCCCTGCCTTCAAACCGACCCCTGACCCCCGGCCCCTTACGAAGAGCAGTACTGAGTCACAAGTTCATGTAATTTTTCCAGGTCAATCGGTTTTGAGATGTAGTCGTTAAACCCTTCGGAGAGGTATTTCTCTTTGTCGCCTTTCATGGCAAAGGCGGTAATGGCGATAATCGGTATTTGATTTGTACCGCTGTCCTGTATTCTTTTCATGGTTTTGCTCCCATCAATACCGGGGAGTTGAATGTCCATAAGGATGAGATCGTACGCGGTGGACAGTGCCATCTCAATGGCTTCTTCGCCGGTTTCAGCATGCGCAACCGTTGGACCCAGCATTGTCAGGGCGTCATAAATCAGTCTGAAATTGATGGCGTTGTCTTCCACAACAAGAATGGTTTTTCCGGAGAGGATTCCCCCGGTTTGTTCTTTTTCATGGGGTACCGGTTCCGGTGTCTTTGTATCAAGGGCGACTCTTCCCGGAATTCTTATGAAAAAAGAGCTTCCCGTATTTAACCTGCTTTTTACGCCCAGGGAGCCCCCGTGAAGTTCAATGAGCTTTTTTGAAATTGAAAGGCCCAGCCCTGTTCCCGTTGTCCCGGACTCGGAGCCGGAGTGTACCTGCTCAAAGGGGTCAAAGATCTTTTCCAGGTAATTCTCAGGGATGCCGATTCCTTCGTCCCAGACAGTGATAACAATGGTATCTTCATGATGCCCGGCATTAAGACCAATGTTGTTCCCGCGTTTGGTAAATTTGATGGCGTTGGAAAGTAAGTTGTAGAGCACCTGTTTGACGCGGACTTCATCACCGTTTAACCAGCCCGTGTCCGGATCAATTTTTACCGAAACCAGGATGTTTTTTTCATGTGCCAGTGATTTGACAGCCGCAGCGGTGCCGGAGATGACCCTGCTTAAATCGAAAGGCTTTTTTTCGATTTCATTTTTTTTCGATTCTATTTTTGCCAGGTCCAGTACGTCATTAACCATATCCAGAAGATGTTCTCCGCTATCTTTTATATAGGTAATATATTCCTTGAGATTCGGATATTCTTCAGCGGCAGCATGTTCTCCAAGGAGCTGGCTGAACCCCAGGATGCCGTTGAGCGGAGTGCGCAGCTCGTGGCTCATGTTTGCCAAAAAATCGCTCTTTGCGCGGTTGGCAATTTCCGCGTTATCTTTTGCCAGGGCCAGGGCGGCTTCTGTTTTTTTACGGTCGCTGATGTCGTTTATCATAAGAAGCAGGTTATTCGATTTGAAGGGGATAAAATGGCATTCGGTAAACAATTCTTTTCCAAATGTTGAAACTAAAGGTGCGTCGAGCCGTTTTGTTGATTGTTCTTTTATGGCATCCTTCGCCGTCTGTAGAATACCGGACTTTTTCCACGTTTCAATATCATTATAGTTCTGCTGAAGAACCTGTTTTTTTGTCGCGCCAACTATCTCTGCCATTGACTCATTCGCGGTCAAGCACTGTCCCGATTCATCGTAGATGGCAATCCCAATAGGGGACTCGTTAATAATGCTCCGGAACATTTCCTCGCTTTCCCGCAGCGCCTGCTCCGCCAGCTTGCGGGCGGTAATGTCCTGGGTTGTACCAATTAATTTAATTGGTTTACCGGAATCATCACATACTATTTTTATATTAGCCTGGACAATTATTTCCGACTCATTACTCTGTATTATCCGGTATTCAATTGCCTCTTCGTCAGTTTTATGCTCCAGAAGCATTTGAGGGTATTCCAATACTTTTTGCTTATCTTCCGGATGAACACGTTTTTCAATGATCGAGACAACATCTCCCTCAAATTTTTCCGGCATAATGTCAAAGATTTTGTACAGTTCATCCGATATTTTTGTGTTTAAGGTTGTTAAGTCATACTCCCAGCTCCCAATATGCGCTACCTGCTGCGCCAGTCTCAGGTTTTCCTCGCTGCTCTTTATTTTTTCTTCCGTTTGTTTGTGTTCCGTAATGTCCTGCGCTATTCCTTCTATCCGTATTGCTTCGCCCTGGTCATCATTGATAATTTGCATAACAACCTGCACAAAACGAATAACATCATTTTTTATAATACGATATTCTATTTTCTCGGGCAGGTTCTCTTGAAAAATAGCTTTCCCTGCATTGTCATATTTTTCCCTGTCATGGGGATGAATTACTTCCCTGATGGCCTCGGGTGATCTCTTAACATCTTTCTCATATCCCAGGATCTTAAATAATTCATCGGACCAGAAAGATTCACCAGTGGCAATATCCCATTCAAAACTGCCGGTATGAGCGATCTCCTGCGATGTTGTTAAATTTTTCTTCATGTGACTGATTGCCTGGAATGTCCGGGCATTGCAAATTGCCAGTCCGCAAACAGTGCTGATCGTCGCGGCTAAGTTCCGGTAGTGGTCTTTATATTCCGGGAACGCAATATCTCCCAGCCGGATAATTCCCAGGATCTTGCCGGTATATTTTATACGGACCGTAAAATTTTTTTCCGGTTCAGGGAAAAACGCATCTTCATGAGAATATATTATCTCATTAATTTCATCTATGGTGATATCGCACTGGCCCAGAGGGCAATTGACCTCGCCGGGATTATCGTCTTTTATGGGAACATAAGCCAGGGACGCCGGGGCGTACAGCATAGAGAAAAGCTCAATGATCTTTTCAATGACCGCTTCTTCGGAATTAATTTCCGATAAGCGTTTAATAAGATCCGCAAGCATGGCAAAATCGGCAAGTTTCTTGCTTTCGGCTGATTGTTTTGCCCGGGGTTTCTCCCGCTCAATTGAAAGACGAAGCTCAAGTACGGTTTTTGAAAGATACAGCTCAAAGTAATCGAGACCAACAGGTTTTATCTCAAAAGGGAGATCTACATACGCGGCGAAATCTTTTAATAAGAGATAATTCTCCGGAGCCCGGACTGTTTCAATGAGGACTATTTTTTTAGCGGATTCCCGGAAAAAATCCTGTGCTACTGTTTTGCTGAATCCCCAGGCGTTTAATATGGATTCCCGGTTCTTAAGCCACCCGGGATTAATAATGTATGCTCCTTCTTGAATAAGATTGTCTATTATTTCGCGGCCTGTTAACAGGTGAGAGCATAGTTCCTGTTTCAGCATAAGAACGTGCCCGGTTTCGGAAGGAGGCAGCTTTATATTGGCAATGCAATTGCCGCCAAAGATCAGCATGTTCCTGTAGGAATTTTCCCCGGGGATGATCTTTTTGAACGTATCCCAGGTCATGGAAGGAAGACCGCAATGCAGCGGGTAATAAAAAAAGTCAATATCTTCCAGTTCTTTTAACGGCAAAATCGAGTCTATTTCGATTTTATGGTTTTCACAGAGTATAATACAAATGTTATTTTTCATGTATGGGATAGGCCCCCCATTTTCTAACGGATTCCGAAAGGGTGAGCAGTGTTTTTTCAGGAACCTGGAAGGGAATTTCTCCGTGACTGTCGGACAGTATAAACCCGCCGCCGGGCCCTCCTTTGAGAATGGCATCTCTTACGGCGGCTTCCGCCTCTTCCGGAGTCCAGCGGCGCATCTTTATGCCATTGAGATTCCCCATAACAGAAATTCTGCCCTTGCACGCTGCTTTTATCGCCCCCATATCTTCAAAATTACCGGCTCCAATAGCAGCAGCACCGGTTTGAGCAATGTCATCAATAATGGGCAGGCATCTGCCTGAGGCAAAATGCATGGCAACGGGACCGTTTATTCGAGAAATAGTTCTTTGGGCGATGGTAAAGCCGCTTTTAAGAAAAAAATCCCGCGTTGATATTGTAGCCGACGACACGGGGTCAAAATATCCCATTGCCGTAACCCCGGCTGCCAGCTGGGCATTGGCCCACTCCACGCAAAATTCTTCGTTTATTTTCATAAGGCGCTTGAACAGTTCCGGTTGTTCATACATGAGTTCAAAATATTTGTGAAAGCCCATCTGCATCACGGGCAAAGAAAATGGAGACACGACAATTCCGATTATGGGAATGGTGTTGCCGGCTTTTTCCTTCATGATTTGTATCGCTTTTAGAACTTCCAGCAGGCGCGGGGAGTCCTTTATCACAGGAGGCTCCAGCATCTTGATATCATCATAATTTTTTATTAAGGGCTGCCCGGAGTTTGCCGGTCCGTTCTCGGAAAAAATTACTTCTCCGCCCCATGCCTCAATTTCAATGGAGGCATAAAATAAAGCGTATAAGCAGTCATGGCCGTACTTCTTTTGCATACGAACCTGGCCTTCCGCCGCATTCTCTCCCTTTGAAAAATATTCTTTAAGGGACATGCCCAGCTCTTTCGCGCCATGCATGGTAACAAGAAGAAAAAACGGAACCCGGTCCGGTTCTTTATGAGAGAGGGTCGCTAATACCCGTTCCATGGGGGTCATGATAGTTCCTCCATGAATTTTTTTGTAATTGCAATGGCATGGGAAGCGGTTTTTCCCATTGCGTCGGCTCCCACTTCTTTATAGAGCTCTTCGTCAAAGCGGAATGGAGCACCCCCCACAGCAATCTTTATTTCCGTGCCCAGGCTTTCCCGTATTTCTTTTACTTTCAGGGCCGAAGGGAGCATAAGCGTTGAAATAAGCAGGATCTTGATATCATTTTCCAATACCCGGCTTACGGCTTCTGCGGCGCTGACCCTTCCCAGGTCCAGCAGGTTGAACCCGCTTAATCGAAGGAAGGAGTATACTATCCGTTTGCCCAGCATATGGTAGTCTTCAAGCAGGCAAATAGCTATTAGCGGTTTTGTTTTTTGTTCGGAGGTGTCCGAAGGGAGTGCCGTATCAATAAATTCTTCACAAATGCGGCTGCTCATATAGACCTGGGACAGGGCAACCTCACCCTTTTCCCATCCCCGGCCAATCCGTTCCAGAACCGGGACAATTAACTGTTCTATTAATTCATTGCTTGACTGGCCGGCTATTGCCTGGCTCAAAATATGGTGAGCCTGCTCCCGGTCAATCGAAAGCAGGGCGTCTTCAAATTTTTTTATGTTCTCATCCATAACAGTAACCATTATACTTAATTATAGATGGTTTTTAATTGGAAGTCAACAGGAAAAACAGGTACAAGGTGCAAGGAAAAAGGCTCAAGGTGAAGAAGAATGCAAACCGCCCCGGTTTAAAAAACTGAGGCGGCGGCAAAAAACTTTAAACTGTTTTTATTTAACTACGATATTAACTAATTTATCGGGAACGGCAATTTGCTTTACAACGTTCTTGCCATCGGTTAATTCTTTAATTCTGCTGTTTGTCATGGCTTTTTCAATGAGCTCTTCTTTGCTCATACCTTTGGGGAGTTCCTCTTTGGAGCGGACTTTCCCGTTTACCTGGTATACTACTGTACAGGTCTCATCCTGGGTTTTGGCTTCATCATAGATGGGCCAGGGCTGTCCAAAGATTGATGGTTCTTCACCAAGCATTTCCCAGAGCTCTTCAGTAATAAAGGGCGCGAAAGGATGAAGCAGTTTGATAAAATCCTTGATAAGCGCTTTATTCAGTTTTTCTTCTTTTTGAAGGCCGTTTACAAAGATCATGAGCTGGCTGATAGCAGTATTAAACTCAAGCCGCTCCAGTTTGTCCGTAACTGCTTTAACGCACTTATGGCGAAGTTTATCTAACTCATCCGAAACAGGGGCATCCTCTTCTATGGGCTTTTCGAACAGGCGCCATGCCTTTTCAAGGAAACGGCGGACGCCGAAAATAGACTGGGTATTCCAGGGTTTGCTCACCAGTAAGGGACCCATAAACATCTCGTACATGCGCAGGGTGTCTGCGCCGTGTTCAGCAATAACATCATCGGGATTGATAACATTGCCCCTGGACTTGGACATCTTTTCTCCGTTCTCGCCCAGGATCATGCCCTGGTTACGGAGAGCGAAAAAGGGCTCTTTAGTGCCAACGACACCTTCATCATAAAGGACTTTATGCCAGAACCGGGAGTAGAGCAGGTGCAGAACTGCGTGTTCCGCTCCGCCCACATAGAGATCTACAGGCTCCCAGTATTTCAGTTTTTTCTCGTCAATAATAACATCATCATTTTTGGGATCTATAAACCTGAGATAGTACCAGCAGCTGCCCGCCCACTGAGGCATGGTATTGGTTTCCCGTTTAGCCGCACCGCCGCACTTTGGACATTCAGTATTTACCCATTCATCAATAGCAGCCAGGGGAGATTCCCCGGTTCCCGTGGGTTTGTACGATTCCACATCCGGCAGCTTCAGAGGAAGGTCTTCTTCTTTTACGCCCACAGTTCCGCATTTTTCACAGTGAATAAGCGGTATTGGTTCTCCCCAGTAACGCTGTCTGGAGAATACCCAGTCTCTTAGTTTATAATTGACTGCGGCAGTTCCTTTGTCCATTGATTCAAGATCGGCGATGATCTGTTTTTTGCAATCGGCCGTACTGAGCCCGTCGTATTTTCCCGAATTTACCGCGACACCGTCGAAGATTTCAGCCTCTTCCACTTCATAAAGTGATCCGTCTTTACTCACTACCTGGATAATGGGGAGGCTGAATTTTTTGGCAAACTCAAAGTCACGTTCGTCGTGACCGGGAACTGCCATAATAGCGCCTGTTCCATAGGTCATAAGAACATAATCGGATATCCAGATGGGTATTTTTTCGTTGTTTACGGGGTTAATGGCATAGGCACCGGTAAATTCGCCGGTTTTATCTTTATTCAGCTCGGTCCGTTCCAGGTCCGATTCATTGGCAGCTTTGATTATATAGGCATCAACCGCGGCCTTGTGCTCCTCCGTAGTTATTGCCGATACCAGGGGATGTTCGGGAGACATTACCATATAGGTGGCGCCAAAAAGGGTATCGGGCCGGGTGGTATAGACCCTGAGCTCGTCTCCCGTAGTTTCTATGGTAAAATCTACTTCAGCCCCTTCGCTCCGGCCAATCCAGTTTTTCTGCATATGCTTGATGGAATCATTCCAGTCCAGGCCGTCCAGGTCACTCAGGAGCCTGTCGGCGTAGGCCGTTATTTTAAGCATCCACTGCCGGATCTTTCTCCGTTCAATCGTCGCGTCGCAGCGGTCACATTTTCCGTCTTTTACTTCCTCATTGGCAAGACCCGTAAGGCAGCTGGGGCACCAGTTAATGGCTACATTGTCCTCATAGGCCAGCCCCCTGTTAAAGAGCTTCAGGAATATCCACTGGGTCCATTTATAATAATCGGGATCGCAGGTGGCAATTTCCCGGTCCCAGTCGTAACAAAAACCAAAGGTTTTTATCTGTCTTCTAAAAAGGTCCATATTGCTGTAAGTGGTATCGGCCGGGTGGGTTCCGGTTTTTATGGCATAGTTTTCCGCAGGCAGGCCAAAAGCGTCAAAGCCCATTGGATGGAGCACATTATAGCCGTTCATCCGCTTAAAACGGGTCAAAATATCAGTAGCAGTATACCCTTCGGGATGGCCTACATGGAGCCCGTTACCCGAAGGATAGGGGAACATATCGAGATAATAGAGCCTTTTGTCTTCCGGAACGGATTCATCTTCAGTTACTTTATAAGTATTATTTTCTTCCCAATATTTGATCCATTTGGGCTCAATTTCTCTAAAATTATAGTCTCTCGTAGTCATTTTTGGATACCTCTCTTAAGAAACTGGATTTAAAATGGGCCTGTTCCCGAAGATTTTGTTCGGGCCTATGCTCTGTTTCACGGGGTTGAAACCCCGAGCTACAACACGTCGCCCCGCTGGGGCGATTCTGTCCTGGGTCAGCATCAACCAATGATTAACCAATGCCCTGCGGGCGATTCGGTCCCATACCAGAAACACCCCGGAGGGGTGTAGTCATGTAGCCCGGGGATTCACCCCCGGGTAGCCCATGCAGAAACAGATCCATGTCTATAAACAGTTTCTTTTATATTTTTTCCCTGCTTCGCAGGGTCTGGACTCTTAAGAAAGTTCAAAGTTTCAAGTTCTTTGCCGCCTGGCCCGTTGCACACACATTCACGCAACATTTTTAGGGGCTTTTTCTCTTAACCGATCACTGATTACCCGGTCCACAGGGCCACCGATTACTTTCCCCAAGGGATACGTCATAGAATAAGGGCGTTTTTTGTCAACTTCAAACTTTAAACTTCAAACTTTAAACTCATTTTTTTTTCATAACAATAAGCGTTAAATCATCGTTCAGGTATTCGTCCCGGTCGCGGAATTTATGGAATTCATTGAGGATAAAATCGAGGGTTTCACTGGCAGAACCCTCAGGAGCCTTTTCCAGGGAGCTGAGGACCCGTTCGATGCCGTATTCTTCTTTGTATTTGTTGTGAGATTCCATGAGACAATCCGTATAGAGCAGAATATAATCGTCTTTTGAGACCGTAAAGCGGATAGAGTCATAGGGCAGTTTGAAATGAGGCAGGCCCAGGAAGGGCCCGGCAGTGGATTCATTGTTTTCATTGAGCAGCTGGTACGCGGAGCCTTTTGATTTTATGAAAATATCCGGATGACCGGCGTTTACATATTCAATAGAATTGCCCATTATTTTGAGGATAATTCCCGTGAGATAATTATCAACATTGCCTATCTCCGCGACCAGTTCTTCGTTAGCGTTGCTGAGCACAGTGTTGAGCGGAATGTCCAGACCCTGGCTGAAATTCCGGTAAATAATAAGTTTGGCAATCATGGTAATGAGGCCTGATGCGATGCCGTGTCCCGAAACATCAAAAATGCCGAGTCCCTTGAAACTGTCATCAATCATATAAAAATCGTAAAAATCTCCGGAAACCCCGCTCATGGGCATAAAATAATAGGCAATATCCCATTCATCATTCAGGGGAACAGTGCCGGGTAAGAATTTGGTCTGCACGTTTTTGGCCATGCGCATGTCCCGTTCGGCAATAGTATGGGCGTGTTCCAGCTTGCTGTTTGTCTCCGTAAGACTGTTGTTGATGGCTTCCATCTCTTCCATTGCGGCGTGCAGCTCTTCGGTCCGCTTTTCTACCATGTTTTCCAGTTTGGTCATAAATTCGCTTTTAATCCTGTTTGTCTCTTCAAGATTTTTCATGGCTTCTTTATGCGCTTCCAGAGCCTCTTTATGGGCAGCCAGGGCTTCCTGCTGGGCCAAATATTTCTCTTTTTTCATGGTATTGATCCGCGCGGCAAGACCAAGCGAGAGCAGGGTAACTTCAAGACTGGAACCGATCTGCATGGCATAGGTGGTAAAAAAAGACTGATCAAGAATGCCCATGTTCCTCAGCGAAAAAAACATAATTCCAAAAAGAAAGACTACCCAGGCAAAAATATAATACCGTGCCGCAGGAACTCCTTTTCGTAAGGATAAAATTCCGGCAGTAAGATTGGGAATGAAAAATAAAACACCCGTTACTCCAAGCATTTTTACCGCAGGAGCATAACCCCGGATGAAGAATACCCCAATGCCGCTGAGCGAAATAAGCATACAGGCCGATAAAATTTTGTCCAGCAGCGGCAGGTGTTCCCGGGTATTAAGAAAGCTCTTGCAAAAGAGATACCCAAAAAACATGCTCAGGAATACGAAGAAAACAATAGTAAAACTATGAAATACCGGAAGATTGGGCCAGAGGTATTCAAAGGCAAGGCCGTTCAATGACATCTGGGCCAGCATAAAGCAGAACAGGTAGAGTACATAGTGCAGGTATGGCTTATCCCCGGTGCCAAAAAAGAGGAACAGGTTATATAAGAGCATCACCAGGATGATGCCGTAATATATGCCAAAGTAAAATTGTTCGTCATTTACCTTTTCCGTAAAGGCAGCAGAGTCCCATATGGAGAGCGGGATTTGTACGGAGCCTTCGGTTTCAAAACGCAGGAATATGGTTTGTGACTCCCCGGGATGAAAATGCAGTTTAAACAGGAACAGCTTATGCTGTATTTCTCTTTCTTTAAAGGGCTTTAAATCCCCGGCTTCTTTTTGAATAAATTTCCTACGGGAGCTCGCGTCCGGGTTTGGCAGGTAGAGCGTGATCCTGTCGTGGTGAGGATAGCCTATTTCCAGGAGAACCTCTTTTGCTTTGCCGGCAGAGTTGGCTATGGCAGTACGTACCCAGTATACGGAACCGGAGAATCCGAAGTTTGGTGTTTCCTTTTGAGAGGGGACAAATTTGTGCGATAATTCCGGTGTGGTAACGTCATCTATGGACAATTTACCTTTTGGGTCTTCCAGGATATCCAGGTTTTTACCCAGGGCATAGCTCTTGAACTTCTTCTCCAGGTGAAGAGTTGGCGCGGCTGAAAGGAGCGCCGGGACCAGCATCAGGGATGATATAAAAATAAATATTTTACCCAAAGAATTCACCTTTTTTTCCCCTTCTCATAGCGTTGGGCTTCAGCCCAACGCTATGAGAAGGTTATTCTTCCTGGTCTATTCGAAATTTTCTAAAGAGGTATTTTAATTTGTTTTCCAGTTCTTTATTATATTTTTTATTTTCAATTGTATCGGGTTTATATTTCCATACCGGGGAAAGGCCCGATAGTGTGTCGTAAAACTGCCAGTAATGAGTGTAGATGGTTTCGTTTTCCGAGAGAAGAGCCTCTAGCTTTTTTTTGCTTAACCAGCCGCTTCCCAGTTCTTTTTTAACTTTCTCAATATCGATTCTCAAGGTCTGTATCTTCGCGTATTCAATAATTTTAGGTATATCTTCCGGAGGTACTGCGGGAGATAGTTCTTCCAGCGTTGTTTTAAAAAGGGAGGCATTTTTATATTCAATATCCAGAATTTTATCCAGTCCCTTATGAGGAGAACTTCGCAAATCGGCGATATCTTTTTCTATAAGTTTTTCCAATACTTCAGGGGATACAACATATGGTTCGGGCGTATAAACGTGCTGGTTAAATACATTCTGCAGAAAAAAGAGCGCCGTAAAGCTTACGAGGCCCGCTATTATTGGTGTTGTTACCCATCCCGACGCGATGCTTCCCAGGACCTTATAATTAATGCCGCGGCCTCCCTGGGAAAGCCCTATACCAATTACCGCTCCAACTACGGCCTGTGAGCTGGAAACCGGGACCAGGGGAATTGTGGGCAGTCCCCTGGCGGCAAGCAGGCTTTCAAGTCCCTGTGACGCGAACAGAAAGAGGACAAGGGATGATGAAAGGACTACCACCAGTGCCGATTCCGGAGTGAGCTTTACTATTTTTGTTCCCACTGTTGTCATTACCTTGTATGAATAGGTAAAGACTCCTACGGCGATAGCTATTCCTCCCAGGAAAAAGAGCTGCTCCGTACTGGTCATGGTGAAAATTTTTAAGTCCAGGGGCGAGAACGGTGAAACCGGAACAAAGACTCCCATAACATTGGCGATATTGTTTGCTCCCAGTGAATATGATCCAAAAGCTCCCACCAGGATGAGCCCAACCCGGTTGTAATGATCCCATTGTAAAAAATGAACCCGGTAATACCGGAGCAGGAATATTAATAAACGGTATAATACTATTGAAAATAATCCAGCCAGCACGGGACAAAGGATCCAGGTCGATAAAATTTTGGTTAAAGAGCGGTAATCCGTAAGGGAACCGGAAAAGAAGTTCCACCCGATTATTGCTCCCACTATAGCCTGTGATGTTGATACAGGCAGATGGAGCCTGGTCATCCAGGAAACAGTAAGCGCCGCAGCCAGGGCTACCATAAAAGCTCCGGAAATCTGGTTTACCGCTCCCAGCTTCCCCAGGGTATGGGCAGCTCCCGCTCCCGATATGGAGGATCCCAGGATCAGGAATATGCTGCATATTACAGCCGCCGTTTTAAACTGTACCATTTTGGCACCAACAGCTGTTCCAAAAACATTCGCGGCATCATTCGCCCCAAGAGACCAGCCCAGGAATAAGCCGCTCGATAAGAAGATGAATATCAGCATTAATTGATCCTTTTTTGTTCTTTAAAAAAACTCGAAACTAAAATTGAAACCGGACCGGTTTTCGGGGAATATTGCCCGGAACCTGCTCCTTGAAAGCGACGTTACGTAACGTCGCTTTCAGAAAGAATCCTCCGTTAAACAGTCCTCTTTATAGCAGCAATAGCCACCCTGTCGGCAACCTCTTCTGCTTTATCCGCCAGGTTATCGATATGCCGGGCAAAGCTGCTCAGGTGTATTTTCCTGGAGAGGTCTATTTTCATGGCAAATATATCTCTTTTGAGTTTTTCCGCCAGCCTGTCGGCCTCTCGTTCGTAAAATTCAACCTTGTTAATATGATCTTTTACCGCGTAAATATCATAAAAGTAAGCCCGCGCCGCCGATGCCAGGGCCTCAACCGATTTTACCACAGGACTAACCAGGCGAAGGAACTCGGGCTTGATACTTTCCGGAATGTCCGGCTGCTCTATGGAAAAGTTAAGCGTGGTTGCTTTGATGCTGTCTATTACCACATCCATATTTTCCAGGATTCCCAGTACATCTCCCCTGGCTTCGGGGATGAGCGTTTGTACGTATAAGCGCCCTTTAATATCTTCCCGCAGAGAGTCGGCTTTATTTTCGGTACGGTTTATAATTTCCAGCCGCTCTTCGAATTCTTCCATATTGTCCTCGATATACAGCTTTACCCCTTCTTTGAAATGGAGTGAAGTTTGCCCGGTGAGGTCAATAAAATTATCGATCTTCATTACCAGGTCTTTGGTTTTGTTAAATAATGATGGCATAGGCTTTTTTCCTTTTGTGGTACCGGGATTGTAGATAGTATAGTATATATTGGGGTTTTTGTCAAACAGTCTGCGGCTTAAAAGCATTTTTTATTCTTTTAATATTATATTTGAATGTAAATTGATATGGTTGTATATTTCAGGCGGATAAGGGGGCAAAAGCCCCCTTTATGCGGGCCGGATTAATCATATGTTTCAACACCAAGATGCGTAACTGGCGGTTCATTCATAAGCCACCTGAGAGTATTCTTGAGTTTCATGAGCTGAATAAATAAATCATGTTCCGGTTTCTCGTTTTTATTATGCATGGGACTTTTCCAGTAAAACGAAAGCCATTCCTGGTTACCGGAAAGCGCGGCTCTATGAGCCAAATCCATAAAGAGCGCAAGATCAAGAACTATTGGCGCCGCAAGGATTGAGTCCCGGCAGAGAAAATCAACCTTAATCTGCATCGGGTATCCAAGCCATCCGGCAATGTCGATATTGTCCCACCCTTCTTTATTGTCTCCTCTTGGAGGGTAGTAGTTTATTCTTACTTTATGATAATAATCTTTGTAAAGATCGGGGTATTCTTCCGGCTGAAAAATCTGGTCCAGTACCGATAGTTTGCTTACTTCTTTCGTTTTAAATGATTCGGGATCATCAAGAACTTCTCCATCCCTGTTGCCGAGAATGTTTGTGGAAAACCATCCGTTAACTCCAATCATTCGCGCTTTAAGTCCCGGAGCAAGTATTGTTTTCATCAAGGTCTGGCCGGTTTTAAAATCCTTCCCGCCCATTGGTACCTTGTTTTTTTCCGCCAGTTCCCAGAGAGCAGGTATATCGTTGCAAAGGTTTGGCGCGCCGTTCGCGTACGGTATTCCCATATCAAGAGCAGCATAGGCATAGATCATACTTGGGGCAATTTTTTCATTATTCTCTTTTAGGGCCTTTTCAAAATTTTCAAGAGTATCATGAACTCCCGGAATTACTTCCTGATATATTTCCGTACTCCCGCACCAGACCATAACCATCCTGGAAATATTTTTTTCTTTTTTAAAATTGTTGATATCATCCTTTACCATCCGGGCAAGATCCCAATATGACGGCGCTTCCTTTACCCAGGTTCCATCAAGTTTTTTAACATAGTTTTTATTAAATACAGCTTTCCACGGTTTAATTGAAGATAATTCATCTTTAATGGGCTCGATATCTTCATTTTTTAAAACACTCGCCTTAGCCGCTGCTTCATAAACAGAATCTTCAAATATATCCCAACCGCCAAATTCAATATCATGTAAATCCGTTAGCGACACAAAATCTTTAATAAAAACATCTTGAGCCTTTTCACCTTTTCCAACTCTGAGTCTTCCCATTTGAGTAAGAGAACCTATTGGCTTATTCAAGCCTTTTCTGATTAAACATATTCCTGCTATAACTGTTGTGCTCACCGCGCCAAGACCCGGTATTACAATACCAAGTTTTCCTTCCGCTTTTTTAATTTCATTATTCTTTAGAACCAATTTTTTCTCCGATTTTTAGTTTATTATAAATTTAATAAGAATATCATCAATGATCACAGGTGTTTGTACCAGTAACAAGCGAATCATTAAGAAAGGCCGTAACAATTTCAGCTGGAGTATTAACCGATGATCCGGTAATAACATCAATTTTATTTTCCTTAAATAGATTTTGCGCTCTGCTGCCCATGCCTCCCGCGATAATACAATTTGCTCCTTTTTCGGCAAGCCATCTGGGAAGAAGGCCCGGTTCATGAGGCGGCGGCGTAATATACTCTTCTCGAATAATCTCCTTAGTCTCTTTATTCACGTCAAGTATCGCGAATTGCTCGCAATGTCCAAAGTGCATACAAAGTTTTCCTTCTGACGTTGGTATTGCTATTTTCATATCGTTCATCTCCTTTTTTGTTATATAATTTTCAGTGTTTTTCCCTTTAGTATTTGTTAGTATTTGATAGTATCTTCTTTACAATTGCGTTAAAGATACTCTCCGGACCAGTAGTTGATTCCCCGGATAAAATTGGTTTTCCCGCATCTCCTCCAAGAGCAATATCCGCATTCAGGGGGATTGTTCCCAAAAACGGTATATTCATATCATATGCCATTTTTTCACCTCCCCCTGTTTTAAAAATGTTAATTTGAGTATCACAGTGAGGACAGGTAAATCCGCTCATGTTTTCCACAACTCCCAATATTGGCATATGCACCTGGCCGCAGAATGTTACGGATTTCCGTACATCCAAAAGAGCTATGTCCTGAGGAGTTGTAACAACAACTGCTCCCGTAGGATCATCAATTAACTGACATATTGAAAGAGGTTCATCTCCAGTTCCGGGAGGGGAATCAACAATTAAATAATCAAGATGTCCCCATTCAACGTCTTTTAAAAATTGTTTTATAACCGCGTATTTCAATGGACCTCGCCAAACAACCGGATCATTATCATCATCAATAAGAAATCCAATTGAAATAACTTTTAAAAATTCATTATAATCAGCCGGGATTAATTTTTTATTTTCACTGGTCTCTATTTTACAATTATCAAGACCAAGCAGTTTGGGAACACTTGGGCCATGAATATCAATGTCAAGAAGTCCTACTTTGTTGCCATTCTTCGCCAGGGATACAGCAAGATTAACTGCAACAGTGCTTTTCCCAACACCTCCTTTCCCGGATAATATAATAATTTTATTTTTAATTTTATTCATATTTTCCTTTAAGGCAATTTCTTCTTTCTGCTTTTCTGCCTCCTGTCCGGAAGAGCCGCATGCGGTATTTGTTTTGTTTTTATTTAACATTAATAACTACGCTCCTTTTGTTATCTTTTTATATGGCCAGCATATAATACCGCCATCCATATATTTTACCTTCTCAAAACCGGCACCCTCAAGTATAAGCTGTGCTTCGTACCCTCTGAGTGATATTTTACAAAATGTGATTATCTCTTTATCTTTTGGCAATTCTTCCAGTCGTTCTCTTAATTTCCCAAGGGGAATTAATTTCACTCTCTCATCATCAATTTTAATCTCATCAAATTCCTGTGGAGACCGCACATCAAGTAAAATAAAATCTTCTCCCGTATCAATTTTTTTCTTAACATCCATTGGTGTAATTGAATCTGAGATTCCATTGAGCTTATTCCCGGCAATATTTGCCGCAGTAATTATATTATCCATTGCCGGAGAAAACGGGGGTGCGTAAGCAAGGTCTAAATTAGCTATTTCATCAACGGTTGCGCCATAACTCATTGCTGTTATAGCAATCTCCATACGCTTTGCCACATCACCGGGACCAACAATTTGAGAACCAATTAATTTTCTTGTTTTCTTATCAACCACAAGCTTAATGATAATTGGTTTCGCGTTAGAAAGAAAATGTGCCGTATCAGGAGCAGGGGATAATACCGTAACATAATCATACCCTTCTTTTATTGCTTCTTCTTCGGAAAGACCCGATCTTGAAATATTCATATTAAAGACTCTGCATATTGCTGTACCAAGTACCCCTTTAAAAGCAGACGTCCTTCCGCATATATGGTCGCCTATTATCCTGCCATGTTTATTCGCTGTAGAACCAAGCGGCGCGTATATTGATTTCCCTGTTAAAAGATGAGTGTTTTCCACACAATCACCACCGGCATAAATATTTTCATCAGATGTTCTTAAGAACTCATCAACCCGTATGGCGCCGGTATCTCCAATTTCAAGACCGGCATCTCGGGCGAGTTTAACATTTGGCCTGGTGCCAATAGCGATTAAAACCAGGTCTGCCGGAATATCTCCCCTGCTTGTAGTGACACTTTTTACCGCTCCCTGATCGTCACCGTTTATCTTTTCAAGGCTTTCTCCAAGCATAAGATTTACCGTATTGTTTTTCATTTCGTTATGTACATGAAAGGCCATTTCCTCATCTAAGAGAGCAGGCAGAATTTTATCTTTCATCTCAATTAACGTCACATTCATTCCCTGTTTTACGAATGATTCAGTAACCTCTACCCCAATAAGCCCTCCGCCAACTATTACCGCGTTTTTTCCTTTTAAACTTTTTTCACTATCGCGAATCTTTCTTGCGTCTTCAACAGTGGTGAGGAAATTGACTCCCGTAAGGTCCAGGCCTTCTATTGGCGGAGAAAAAGGTTCACCACCTACAGCAAGAATAAGCTTGTCATAAGAAACCTCAATTGATTTCCCGGTGTGTATCTCCAGGGCGCTTACTGTTTTATTTTCCCTGTTTATTTTATTAGCAACAGTTCTGTTATAAACAGTAATGTCTTTTACCGCTTTAAAAAAATGTGTATCTCTGACAACTCCTACGGGAGTGCACATCAATTCCTTATAATCTTTAATTTCTCCGGATAAATAAAATGGCAAACCGCACCCCGCGTATGATAACAGCTCTCCCTTTTCAAGTAGTATTATCTCAGCTTCGGGGTCCAACCTGCGTATTCGGGAGGCTGCCTTTGGGCCGCACGCGACACCGCCAATAACTACGATTCTTTTTTTACTCATTATTTGCTCCATGTATCTTTCCTGACTAAAATTTTTTCCCACATTGATTTTATGCTCTGAGCTGTTTTACCGGCAGAGTATTCTACCAGGCTTTTTGACTCAATTTGTGCTTTTGTAAAATCCGTATCATATGAAATTCGTGCGGCTATATCAATGCCATTCTCCGTACAAAAATTCTCTATTTTATCTGCCATCTCACTATTAAGGTCATATTTATTAATACAGACCATTCCTTTTATGTGAAAATGATGAATCAATTCCACAACTCTTTTCAGATCGTGCAGCCCCGAGACTGTAGGCTCTGTTACAATAAGCACAAGAGCAGCGCCTGTTATTGAAGCGATTACCGGGCATCCAATACCGGGAGATCCGTCAATTATAATATGGTCATATCCCTTTTCTTCCGCTATCTCTTTCGCTTTTCCCCTGATTGTTGAAACAAGTTTTCCCGAATTATCTTCGGCGATGCCTAAAGCGGCATGAACAAGAGGCCCATGCCGGGTATCCGATATAAACCATTTCCCGGAAATTTTACTTTTCATTTCTATCGCATTTACGGAACAAAACCAGGCGCATACATTACAGCCCTCACATTTTAGAGGATCAACAATATACTTTTTATCTATACGCGATATTGCTCCAAACCTGCAAAGATCCATACACGTACCGCATTTCACGCATGTATCATGATCTAATACTGCTTCTTTTCCCCCTTCAAAATCTTCCTCATACTTTATTTCAGGGTTGAGAATAAGGTGCATATCGGCCGCGTCAACATCACAATCAACAACGATTTTATTTGTCGCGAGAGCCGCGAAAGAAGCAGCGATACTTGTTTTGCCCGTACCGCCTTTCCCGCTAATAATTACTATTTCATCCATTTCCCTGATCCTTTTGCTTCATATTATGCAGAAAATATAAATCCAGAATTTTGCTTAAATCATAACTGAATTCTTTTATAAAATATTGCGCGAATTCACCCTTTGAATATTTTTCTGCCACATCTCGCGAGTCCGGTATAGTCGCTATAACATCAATTCCTTCTTCTGTACAATAATCTTCAACTCTGCTGTCGCCAATGCCTGATCTATTAATAAGGACACTAAAAGGAATCCCGGTTTCATGTACCATACCAACGGCAAGTTTAAGGTCGTGGAGGCCAAATGGTGTTGGCTCTGTTACCAGTATAACATAATCTACGGTACTTATAGATTCAATAACCGGGCATGAAGTACCTGGCGGAGAATCAATAATTGTAATACCAGTTTTATCACTTTTGTTTTTTACCGCTTTTATAAGTGGGGGTGACATGACTTCACTGATATTCAATCTGCCCCCAATATAATTTATATTTCGTTCCATACCCTGTTCAACAATTCCAATCTTCTTTTTCGTCTCCGTTATAGCTCCTTCAGTACATATGAGGGCGCATCCTCCGCAGGAATGGCACATATCCGAAAAAACAAGAGGCTTATTATTAATCATCACAATCGCTGAAAACGCGCATATCTCACCGCATTTTCCGCAGCCACTACAGGTATCCATGTCAACAGCAGGAATTAATGAATATACAGCTTCCTGATTTTCTATTTTGTTTTTTAAAAAAAGATTTGTATTTGGCTCTTCTACATCGCAATCCAGAATCGTCACGGGTATCCCCAGTTGCGCAATATATGCTGCCAATGCCACGGATATTGTTGTTTTCCCTGTACCGCCCTTACCGCTTGCTACTGCTATCTGCATTATTTTTCTCCGGACTCTTTTTTAAAAAACCTGTAGTTGAATTTATTTCCAAATCCCGGGCCTCTTCTATTTCTACGCCTGAAAAAATTTCCTCTCCCGGAACTTGTATAACCCGGTGTTGCGTTTCCGGTACAGCGCCCTGCCTTTCTACCGGTCATTGGTCCGGCCCCAAGGGGACCTCTTTTATTTCCACCTGCCATAATAAATACCTCCCTAAAATTTTTAATGATGCCCTTCAACCGTGGCATCCGCTGTTTTTTTCAATTTGCCGTTTTTAAATAAATCTATAGATTCTCGAACCCTGCCTTTCGCCCCGGTATAAATTTCTACATCAGCGGAATTAAGCGCTCGGAACGCTTTCGGACCCACGTCTCCCGTAATGAGAACCTCCGCCCCGGCATCAATAATGTTCTTTGAAGACTGAATACCGGCCCCCTGCTTCGCGTTAAGATTTTTAAGATTATCAATATAGGTATAATCTCCGGTTTCATTATCATAAATAATAAATCCCTTTGCTCTTCCGAAAAGGGGATCAACTTCCGAATCCGGATCCTTTCCCTGTGCGGTAATTGCTATTTTCATAGTCTTGCTCCTTTATTTTTTTGAATATTTACACCCTCTTCTTCTGTTGCCGGGCATTACAAACCTGGCTCCCTCCAGGTCATTATCAAGATACGCCCGCAGAACATCATCTACGGCTCCGATCACTCCGGGAACCAGGTCTATGTTTTTTAAAAGAATAAAATTCGCGACACACCTGCTTACGGCGCCGCAAATTATTACCTTCACCCCTTCTTGTTCAAGACGAGTAACAATAGAATGCTCCCGCAATTCGCTTGTATCAATTGAATAACCTTCATTAACATTCCCGCTATGGTCCTCAATAATCCTGAACTCCCCGGCCACGTCAAAAAGAGGGGATATCCTGTTATTAAAAACCGGAATTGCTATTTTTTCTATTTTCATGCGTATACCATCTTTATATTAATAGTATATGCACGATTCATGCCATATATTAAAGCAAGAAGCCAAAATGGCGTTTTTTTCCTGTCTTCCTTAGAAAACTTTTAATTCGGGAGTTTTTTTGCGGTTTTCAGGCCGCATAACCGCTTACGAGTCTATTTTTTTTGTGAATAAAATTATTTGGAATTTAGGAATTGAATTAAAATAGATAAAACAAGGAGGTCGGCATTGCATTTTGCAATGTTTAATCTTTTTCGCTATTGTATTTTGCAATGATGGAAAGGTAAAAAACGAATTACAACAATTCGGTCTCCCTCGGGGGCATTTACGGTATAGTGTGATAAAATTTTATTGACAAATATAAAAATTATTTTATACCCGATTATTGACAAACTGTAACGAATAAGAACTATGATAAATAAGATAAAAAAATATTTTCCTGCTTGCGGTCTTATATCTTTAATAACCGGACTCTTAATCCTGGCATCAGCCTTAACGGTCTGTGACGACCATGACCACCATGACGATGGGCCAACTCACGAAGATTGCGCGCTTTGCCTGTTTAAATTAATAAACCAGTTTGATGACTTACCGAAAGTTGACTATTTTTTTAACATTGAATTGTGTGAAGATGAACAATTACTTTTAAATAATATGTCAATACCTTCAATATATTATTACCAGGAAAACAATCCAAACGCTCCTCCCGTTTAAGACGTCCTTGTTGATACAAATCAACACCGCATTTCAAATAAATTGCTATAATCTTTTATAGCATTTCCAAAGGCATTAAACAGTGACTGGCTATATGCTCACGCGCTAATATTGCCCGATTGGCAACATCGTGGTTTTTTACCACAGGATAATCTAAAACGAGGAATAATATGTATAATAAAAATAGTATTAAACCTATTTTGTTAATAGCAGCATTTATATTTTCAGCTTTTCTTTTTTCCGGCGGCCTGCTCTATGGGCAGGAAAATCCTGATATCAAATCCTCAAATCAATCCTCAAATCAATCTTCTTCTTTCTCCCAGTCAAAGTTTGTTCCGGATATCTCTTTTATCCTCGATTTTTCATATGCATACAGGAATCTTGATGATGAAACCTTTGAAGGACTTTCCATTCCTGAATTTACCCACAGTCATACTGAAGCAAGCTCATATGAGACTCATGAACATGGCATGAATAGCCATAAAGGATTTAACCTTAACTATGGAGAACTGGGGTTATATTCAGCCGTAGATCCCTACCTGGAACTTTTTGGAACCTTTCACCTCTCGGAAGAAAGTTTTGGAATTGAAGAAGCCTTTTTTAATACCACTTCTTTCCCCGGTGGTTTCCAGGTAAAGGCAGGAAAATTCCTGAGCAAATTTGGAAGGGTCAATGAGCAGCATGCCCACACCTGGGATTTCGCGGATCAACCAGTAGTTTATAATACACTGCTGGGAGGAGAGGGAATTCTCGAAAAAGGCGTACAGCTTACCTGGGTTGCTCCCCTTGACTTTTTCCTTCTCATTGGCGGGGAACTTCTTGAGGGAGAAAATGAAAACAGTTTCGGCTCCGAGGGTTTTAGCAATAATGTGATTCATATTGATGCCCGCGGATATCCCAATCTTTATACCGGTTTTGTGGAATCGTCAATAGATATTGACGATTTAACGTTCTTATTTGGATTTTCCTATGCCGGGGGAAAGGCTCGAATTAATCATGGGATTAGCGACACATCCGGTCACGCCGTTTACGGCAGCACAATGGTGTTTGGCGGAGATCTCACAGTAAAATATTTCATTGATTCCTACCGGTATTTCTCTTTTCAGGGTGAATACCTTTTCAGGAATATTGATGGAAAGAAATACGCGGCCGGCAGCTCCGGAACAACAACGTACAACCTGGAAAAAAATCAATCCGGTTTATACAGCCAGGTTGTTGTAAAACCCTTTTTGCAATGGAGAATGGGAGCCCGTTTCGAAATGCTTCACCTTAACAAGGTTACCCTGGGCGGAAGTGAAGAGAACACTAAAGATAATCTTTTCAAATGTTCTGCCATGCTGGAATATAACGCTACGGAATTTTCCAGGTTACGGCTTCAGTATAATTATGATAAAACAAAGTATGACACAACGTCAAACAACAAAATTATTCATGAAATTGTATTAGAATGCAATATCACAATAGGAGCCCATGGGGCGCATTCGTTCTAAAAAAACAAAAGGGAAAACAAAAGGAAAAACGAAATGAGAAACACAACAAAGAAAATCATTATTATTTTATTTATGATATTTATAAGCAGTACCGCTTTCGCAAAACTCAAGGTCTCTGTCAGCTATCCCTATATTGCCGATATCGTGGAAAGAATAGGCAAAAATAACGTAAAGGTATATTGTCTCGCGAAAGGAAACTGGGATCCTCACTTTGTGGTACCCAGGCCCTCTCTCATCGCGAAAGTAAGGAAGTCGGACCTGCTTATTATTAACGGTGCGCAGCTTGAGATAGGATGGATTCCTCCTATTATCAGGGGCTCCAGGAATTCCCGGGTTCAACCCGGAGCTGTGGGTCTTCTGGACCTGTCTGCGTATGTAAAACTGATTGATGTTCCCATAACAGTATCCCGGTCGCAGGGAGATATTCATCCTGCCGGAAATCCTCATTTTTACCTTAATCCTGAGAACATACTTTTAATCGCCAGTGCCGTACATAAAAAACTCCGCGAACTGGACCCGGGCAATTCCTTATTCTATAAACAAAATCTAAAGGCATTTAACACTCTATGGAGAGGAAAACTCATTGAATGGCAAACAATTATGGCTCCTTTCAAAGGAACCGGAGTTGTTCAGTATCATAAAAACATGGATTATTTTCTTTCGTATTATGGCCTGGTGAGGGTAACAGAACTGGAACCGCTTCCGGGAATTCCGCCAACTTCCGGCCATATTCAAAAAGTAATAAAAAGAGTAAAAACCGAAGGTGTCCGTTTTATAATTGCCGATGTGTATCATTCACAAAAGCCTGCCAAGTTTGTTTCCAAAAAAACTAACGCGAAAATGGTAGTGCTCCCCCATGACGTTAATGCCGTAGAAGAAGCCAGAGACCTGGTCTCTCTCTTTGATGAAATAATACGGAGGTTGAAATAATGACAGACATTCTTATACCGGCATTTTTAATATCCCTTGTTCTCCTGGGAATTCATTCCTATTTTGGAATCCGGATTATTCAGCGAAATATTATTTTTACCGACCTCGCTATTGGACAGATGGCCGCCTTTGGCGCCGCGATTTCCCTCCTGGTTTTTCATGGAGAATATTTATATCCTACCTCACTCTTTTTTGCCATCTGTACCGGTTTTTTGATTTCATTTCTTTCCGGGAAGTCGGAGTATCTTGAAGCGGTAATTGGGCTTTTGTACGCTCTGGGCCTTTCGGGTGTCTTTATACTTCTCTCTAAATCGGCACACGGGACTGAGCAGTTCCAAAATCTTATGGCATATGATATACTTTTTACCGAAATGAAGGAGGTCTATATAACCGCAGGGATTTATTCCGTAATTGGGATATTTGTATATTTCTTTGATAAAAAAACAACGGGCAACTTAAAAGAGATGCTTTTTTTT
This sequence comes from bacterium, assembly GCA_024224995.1. The sequence continues at coordinate 29,447 of JAAENB010000311.1, forward strand.
ATTACTTTCGCGATAACCGTTACCAGTTCCGTGAAACTTGCAGGTGTACTGGTTGTATTTGCCATACTTCTGGCTCCGGCATTTATCGCAATACAATTTGCTTCAATAAAAAACGCTCCGGTATTTATTAAAAAATATACCTTATTAACATCCTGGATAATCGGTACTATGATTAATATAATTGCTATAATTGTATCCTATAAAGGAGACTTCCCAACAGGGTATACCCTGGTTTTTCTAAATGCGTTTATGGCAATACTATCGGCTATTATTATCAGGGGCAAAAACAAGGAAAAGGTAATAAACTAACGGGAGCGTAAAAACAGGCGAGGTTAAGAAAGCCTTGCCTGTTTGCGCTGTTTCAATAGTATTATTCAATATCATATTTTTTTATCTTTCTCCAGAGAGTTGAAACATCAATGCCAAGGGTTTCTGCCGTTTTTGTCCTATTTCCGGAATATTTATCCAGGGCACGTATAATATATAGACGTTCAACATCTTCAAGGGTCATGATCTCCCGGGGGATAGCTGCTGCGGCGTTTATTCGGCGTGGTAAATGACTTTTTTGAATATACGGCTCATTGCAAAGTACA
>JAAENB010000312.1 GCA_024224995.1 bacterium
CACGTCTGGTCGCGCTGCCGCCAGTGTAAGAAATTAATGAAAGACAGCAAATTCAAGCATCTGCTTGTGCGGATAATTAAAGACGCCCAGGTTAAATTCGAGTTTGAATTATGCGCTTTTGCAATTTTAGACGATCACGTACATTTTATTATCAAAATCGTTAATGAATATGATACAATTTCGCTGATTATGCAAAATATAAAGATGCGTCTTGCTCGAAACTGGAATATCATGAATAATGAAATTGGGCCTTTTTGGAACCAGCGTTATGGAAACCGGGTTATTGATGAAAGTGACAACCCGGAGTTCGATCTTAACTGGCTTTTACTCTATATTGCCTATAACCCGGTTAAAAAAGAGATCAAAGAAAATCCAAAGGTGAGCAGGAAAAAGCTTAAAAAAGAGGAAGGGATCTTTCTTGATCCCCGGGATTATGAATTCAACAGCATCAACGCCTATCTCGACGAAGATTACGAGTCTCCTGTCGAGATTACCCTTCACCCGTTTTTCCTTGAACTGGGGAAGACCCCTGAAGAACGGATGGAAGAATTTCTTCGTTTTGAATCCCTTTACAAAGAGAAATTGTATCTCGATCTGGAAAAGTTTCTTTCGTAGAGTCCCCGGGATTCCTGCCGTTTTTACCGCTACAGTACCTTTTTAAAAGCGTGACTCTGTCCCGCCTGGGTTTGGTGTGTTCGCTTCTGCCGAATATCCGGATATTTGCCAGGTTCTTCTCTTTTTTTTGCTATTGATTCCTTTTTTCGAAGCGTTCTTTTGCGGCAAAGAGCTTGTTTTTAAAAGCCCCGCTTTGATCTGGCACCCTTTTCGGTGTGATCTCAGAGCTCTTTTAAAGAGCTCTGAGAAGTTTTCACTTTCGAAGTGTTCTTTTGCGGCAAGGAGCTTGTTTTTAAAAGCCCCCTCTTTAATCTGGCGCCCTTTTTGGTGTGATCTCAGAGCTCTTTTAAAGAGCTCTGAGATCACACCGACCCCCGACAGAATTTGTGTTGCGTTTATTATATTTAGATGATAATTTTGATAAAATTCTTGATAATAAGGAGGGGGAAAGCCCAATGCCGCGTACGAAGAGCTATAATTTCAAAAGATGCAAGCTTTGTACCCGGGAGACCGGGATACCGGAATACCGGGTACGGGATTTTTCAATAATGGTATGTTCGGCCTGCGGTTTTCATTATATAAATTATCTGGACGGACCTGAAATAACCGGAGCAGGAGCGCGGGATGATAAAAAGGTATATCTAACGCCGGAGAAGCGGGCGTATATTAAGAACGAGCTGGAATTGAATAAGCAAAAATTCCTGGATCACCGGGAGCTGGTACAATCGTATGGAGAAATAAAGGGATTACGGGTTCTTGATATAGGCTGTGGAGGAGGGGTTTTTCCGGCCCTGCTGCAGGAGCAGGGAGCGGAAGTGTATGGAATAGAGGTAAACCGCGCGCGGGCCGAATACGCCCGGCAGAAATACGGGCTCACGGTATTTTCCGCACCCCTGGAAGAGATCCGGAATAAGCGTGAATTTAAGAAACCTTTTGATATAATAACACTCTGGGATGTCATAGAACATGTCAATTTTCCGAAGGAGACCCTGGAACAGGCAATCGCCTGCTTAAGGCCGGGAGGCAAGCTCTTCCTGGACACGCCATGCAGGGACGGGGTGTATCATCGAATCGGAGCTTTTATGTACCGGCTAAGCCGGGGGCGGAATCCCGGTTTTTTAAGCCTGCTCTATTCCAATGTCCCGTTAGGGCATAAACAGCTTTTTTCAACGTTGGAAATAAAAGAGTTGCTGGAAACCCTGGGAATGACCGTGAAAAAGCTGGAAAAGATCGAAGAATTAAGCCTTTCGTATGAATTCTATTTAAAAAAAATATTCGGGAACGGGAAAATTACCCGGTTTCTTGCCCCCCCAACAAAAGTATTTTTTAAGCTCATCACCATTAAGAACAAAATAATCGCGGCAGGAGAACGGGCCCGCGAATGACTACGCGCTGCCGCTAAAGGCGGAAATGTATTCATCGGCGTCCGCGCCTTTATGTGAGCGGGCAAGGAGAGAGAAATGATTATTCTGTTTTTTATAGACAGCACCGTCAACACCGGACCCGGTCTCCTGGTTTGACCCGGTAATTAAAAGACCGCCCGGAAGTAAAGAGTGGAAAATATTGGAAGTAATTGTCCGGATTTTTTCGTCTGAAAAGTAACTTTTGTTAAGGATATTCATAGCGCGAACGATATCAAACTGCCGGTTAAATGTTTTTTCAGCCGGTTCAAAAATGTTATATTTGTTGATAGAAAAATTGTCCCGGGAACTGCTGAGCTGATGCGCTTTATTGCAAACCATGTTAATCGTAATAGGGTGCGAGAGCAGCGCGTTGTTCCGTAATATTTTTTTAGCCCCGTATTTCATGAGCATGGAACGAATAATATGGTTGAGGAAGTAGAGATTGCTTTCCTGTTTGGGAACATTAAATACCCAGGGAGGGGAGATAAGCTGTAAAAGAGCACCTTCTTCATCCGTAACCACAGCGATTTTTGAAGAAGGGTCCCGGGCCAGGTAAACGTTGATTCCCAGGTCCGAAGCGTGGAGATGGAACCGGGCGCCGAACACGGATTCCAGTATATTATGGAGATCGAAAGAAGTACGGAAATCCGAAGCAGCGAGATCGTGCACTATGACCTGTTTTGTAGAACCGGAAAACTGCTCCTCAATGGTTTTTTCCGTAAGAATGTCGAACTCCGGGAACCGGTTGCTGTAGGTGCGCTTATACACACCATTGGCCAGGGCAAAGCGGTTGAGAATGGTTTCCTGCAGGAGTTCACAATCTTTGTGGTCAGATTCCCTGAGATCCCGGTACAGTTCAATGGAAATGAATTTTCGTTTTCCAAAAAAGCCCCGGACTTTTTTAAGGGAAAGTTGTGACGCTTTATGTATTCCAAATTTAAACATAGGCCTTTTTTTTTGATAATAATGATTTACCCTCTATTCCTGTCAACTCTTCTAAGGAAAATTAAATTGACAGGGAACTGAAAAGCATGATATGTTTAGATACAAATGAACAGCGAAGATACGACAATTCTCACAATAGATGATGAAGAAGCAATCCGGGATAGTATTGCCTCTTATTTGGAGTATAGTGACTACCGGGTATTACAGGCCGAGAACGGCAGTGTGGGCCTGGAGGTATTCCGCGGGGAAAAACCGGACCTGGTACTGGTGGATCTGCGCATGCCCGGAATAAACGGCATGGAAGTCCTGTCTGCAATAAAAGAGGAAGCTCCCGAGATCCCGGTGATTGTAATTTCCGGGACCGGGATAATGGGGGATGTAATACGTGCTCTGCGCCTGGGAGCAGCTGATTATATAACCAAACCTATTGAAGATATGGGGTTTGTAGAACATGCCATAGACCGGGCACTGGAACGGGCCAGGCTCATCAGGGAAAACAGGGTTTATAAAGAGAATCTTGAAAAAATGGTGCTGAAACGGACCGAACAGCTGGAAAAAGCAAACGCGCAGCTTATTAAAGAGATGGCCGACAGAATAAAGGCGGAAGAAGAGATCCGAAAATTGAATGAGGATCTTGAAAAAAGGGTAAAAGTACGGACCCTGGAGCTGCAAATAACCAATGAATCTCTCATAGAGTCCCTGGAAACGCTAAAAAAGACCAAGGATCAGCTTGTGCAGTCGGAAAAAATGGCGTCCCTGGGCAGCCTGGTAACGGGAGTGGCCCATGAGATAAATACACCTCTTGGAGTCGGTATAACGGCGGCTTCTTTTCTGGAGGATACGGTTAATCAATTCTCAGCGGAACATGCTTCCCTGACGGAAGAGGTACCCGGATTCGACAAACTTGCCAATAAAATAGTCACCGCCTCTTCGACTATACTAAAAAACCTGGAGCGGGCAGCCACCCTGGTCGGGAATTTTAAACTGGTAGCGGTAGATCAAACAAGTGATGAAAAACGCCTGTTCAGGGTAAAGGATTATATTAATAATGTATTACTGACTCTCTATCCCCGGCTCAAAGAGGGAGGGCATTCAATACGGGTTAACTGCCCCGACAACCTGGAGATACTCAGCTATCCCGGGGCATTTTCACGGATACTGAATAACCTGATTATGAATTCACTTATTCACGGGTTTGACGGGCAGGAAAAGGGAGAGGTACTGGTTGATATATCACTGGAAGAGGATGAGCTTTGTTTTCAGTATCATGATGACGGGATAGGAATGGATGAATACCAGGTAAAGAGAATATTTGATCCTTTTTATACAACAAAGCGAGGATCCGGGGGAACGGGCCTGGGAATGTATATTGTATATAATCTTGTGATTCAGACGCTCCGGGGAGAGATTTTTTGTACCAGCCGTCTTTCGAAAGAAACCGCGTTTAAGATCGTTATTCCTATTGAATCAGAGTAGGGGTGGAACTTGAAAAAAATACAAAACAGAATGCGGCCCGGGCTGATAATGATTGTTCTTGGCTGTACGATTGTGCCGGTTTGTATTGTAAGCGCGCTATTTGCCTGGAATTTTTTTACCCGCCAGGAACATTCAGCATTTTTTATTATTTCGGTGATAACGGCAGTTACGGGGCTAGCTGTTATTTCAGGGATATTCCTGTTTAAGCGGGCCCTAACGGGTATGGGCGATGATGAACAGTCGCGGATGAAGACCTATATTGACAGCATTATTAATTCGATGCCTTCGGTAATGATAAGCATTGACAGGAAAGGACGCATAACAAGGATGAACCTTGAGGCAGAGAAAGTCTCGGGGATCGATTCCCTGAGCGCGATAGGAAAGCCGCTGCTGGAAATTTTCCCCGGGTATTTAACCTGTATGGACCAGGTGAACCGTTCCATAGCCGAAAAGAAACCGGTACGAATAGAGAAATTTATTTTCTATGAAAAGGACGGGATTCATTATAAAGACATGGTAATATACCCCCTGATTTCGAGATCGGAAGAAGGGGCCGCGCTCAGGATTGATGATATCACGGAAAAGGTGCGGATTGAGGAGATGATGGTGCGGTCCGAAAAAATGCTCACTGTAGGAGGATTGGCAGCCGGAATGGCACATGAAATAAATAATCCTCTGAGCAGCATAATGCAGGGAGCCCAGAATATTTTAATGCGCATATCGCCCAATCATCCCAAAAACATTGAAGCGGCAGCCGGGTTTGATATCGATCTTGATAAGGTTTTTTTGTACCTGGAAGACCGGGGGATAATAAAGTTCTTGAACGCGATTCGGGAGGCAGGGAAAAAAGCTTCGAAAATAATTGAGGATATACTTAATTTCAGCCGCCAGGGAGAAACGAATATGGTTTCCACGGATCCGGCAGTGCTGCTGGACAAAACAATTGAGCTGGCAGCTCATGATTACGATTTGAAGAAAAAATTTGACTTCAGGAATATTGAAATAGCCAGGGATATTGCCGGGGGGATTCCCCCGGTACCCTGTACTGTTTCTGAAATAGAGCAGGTTTTATTAAACCTTTTGCGGAACGCGGCCCAGGCAATGATGGAAAATGAAGCAAGAGGGGTGAAATCACGTATTGTACTGCGGCTTCGAAATGAAGAGGATATGATCCGTATTGAAGTTGAAGACAATGGGCTCGGCATGGATGAGGAGACACGGAAACGAATTTTTGAGCCCTTTTATACAACCCGGGAAGTGGGAAGCGGAACCGGGCTGGGGCTTTCCGTAGCTTATTTTATAGTAACCAATAATCACCAGGGAACAATGACCGTAGAATCTGAGCCGGGGAAGGGGACGCGGTTCCTTGTACGGCTGCCCCATGAGAGAGCAACTGACCCCGCGTAGCACTGCCAGCTGTCAACTGTCAACTGGTTTCCGGAGGCTCATAATATACCGGGCCAGCATGGACGCGGTTTCCTGTTTGAGGCAATCGGAGTTGACGCCGGAGTTGTGGAAGGTCGTGAATTTGCTAATATCTTCAATTGTTTTTGAGAGCAGCGTCATTATTTCCGTTTCACGATGCGGAGGAAAGCGTAGGCCGAAATGTTTAATAATATCGGCCTGGAGGGGGCGGATCTTTTCCGATCTGAATTTATTATAAAGAGAGTCGAATTTTTCTTCCGTAAGAGTAAGGATGATTATTTCTTTGTGTATGGGCAGAGCCAGGGAATAGTGTTCAGCCAGTTTGTTGATCATAAAAAGGAATATTTCTTCAAGACTTCGGGCTTTGGGAAGTTGTTTCCGAACCTCATCCGCGAAGGTCTCAAAAAAAAGAGGGCTCAAAACACTAAGAACTTCAATAAAGATATCGTTCTTGTCCTTATAATAAGAATAAAACGTACCGGTAGAAACCGAGGCCCTGGAAACGATATCCCTTATTCCGGTTCCCAAAAAGCCTTTTTCCGCCACCAGGGCAATGGCAGCATCGATTATTCGCTGTTTTTTGTCTTTGGAACGCTTTTGCGTAGGAGTACGCACTTCTTTTTCATTAATTGTCATATACGATTTCTAATACAGGAGAACGATTCCTGTCAAGGAAACTATTAAAAGTGTTTTTCGGGGGGGGAGCGGACCCCGTGGTCGCGTTTTAATATACGGTATATCAACCCGGAATGTAAATTATGCCTGCCTGGAGTGATGCCTCTGCAGAACGTTCGGAACTCGCTCCGCTCAAACAGCCTCACAACCTGCCGAGGCATCACTCCAGGCAGGCATAATTTACATTCCGAACTACGTTTTTCGGTATATTAAGACACGACCGACGTACCTGCCGTAAATACGCTTGACATGCCCGCCCTGCCGTTATAGCGTATCTCGCAAATAACAACAGGAGTCTTTACTATGACAGATGAACAGAATTTTCCTCCAATAGAGGAGGAAAAATTGAATAATAATGATACAAATAACGGGGATCTAAACGATCTAAACGATCCAAACGATAAAATCGAGTCTTTGGAAAATGAAACACCGGTAGTTGAGAGCGTAAAAGCGTCGGCGCCAAAGGTTTTTGGGGTATTGCTCATTGTTTTTGGCATCATATATGCTTTATATGGAATAATTTCCGGATCGTATTCTCTTATAAGTTCTCCTGATATGGATTCTTTTAACTCCTTTGCCCTTTTCCCCGGGGTCTCTAAAGATTCAGTTTCAACAATGATCGCTAATCTGAAATTAATTACAACCATACAGGGAGTATTAACCCTTGTTGCCGGGCTATTGTCAATCGTGGCTGTGACTGCGGGAATTGGCCTGGCACAGTATAAAGAGAAGCTGGGGCGAAAACTTTCTCTTACCTGGGGATACATCGCCCTGGCTTACCTGGTAGTTGACGCTATAATATTCGCAGCATTGATCATGCCTCTGCAATCCGGAATGATGTCGGCTTTTCCCGCATTTGCCGGAGGATTTGCCGGGATGGCAACGGGCTCTTCAGTCTTCATGTACGTTCTCGTTACGGGTTTTTTTGCGGTAATGCCCATTCTTACTGTTGCAATGATGACACAGTCTTCAGCGAAAGAATCTTGTGAGGGGTAATACTAAAATGACTGGAGAAAACCCGCCGGGGCCGAAGATTGTAGGAGTATTGCTCATAATTTTCGGTTTCATGTATTCGTTCTTTGGGATAATATTCGGATTGTTTTCTTTTGGAACTTCTGTGTTTTTTAATTCTTTAAGCTCCTTCGGCGGTCTCTCAGGAGCTGAAGAAGATTCGTTTACGAAGGTGTTTGCGGATGTAAAATTCATCTCAAGTATACAGGGAATAGAAACCTTTCTTGCCGGGGTAATATCGATTGCTGCCCTGGCCGCGGGAATAGGCCTGGTGCAGTATAAAGAAAAGACCGGGCGAAAACTTTCTCTTGCCTGGGGATGCATAGCCCTGGCCTACCTGGCAATAGACGCTGTAATTTATTTTGTAGTTATTGTACCCCTGCAGTCGGACATGATGTTGGGTATGTCCCAATTAAGCGGCAGCGGGATATCCGGGTGGTTAACTAACTCCGGAGTGGTTCTGCACATTATTAGCCTGGTTTGCCTGGCAGTATTACCCATTCTTACAATTGCAATGATGACCCGGCCTTCGGCGAAAGAATCGTGTAAGGTCTGATTTTCGGGAGAAATAATTAATTATGACAGACGAATTGAAGCCGCTGCCGGTTCAAGAGAAGAAATCAAAAGCTCCTAAAGTTTTTGGAATATTGCTCATCGTTTTTGGTTCCATATATGTATTATATGGAATAATTCCCGAATTTTTTGTTTTTAGAAGAACTCCGGTTCCTGAAGAATTGGTATTACTCATAAAGGGAGTATTAAAACTTGTTGCCGTGATATTGTCGATAGTAGCCTTAGTCGCGGGAATTGGCCTGGTACGGTATAAAGAAAAGAGCGGGCGAAAACTTTCTCTTGTCTGGGGATGCAGTGCCCTGGTCTACCTGGTAATTGAGACCGTAATTCATATCGTAGTGATCCTGCCTATGGATATACGTGCACTGCCGGTGTTCGATCATCTTTTTTACCAGGTTTACCTGGCAATAATGCCCATTCTTATTGTTGTCATGATGACCCGGCCTTCAGCGAAAAAATCTTGTAAGGGATAATTTATTATGACAGAAGAACTTAAACCATTGGGCAATGACCCGGAAGCGCCGGACAGTGAAGAAACACTGCCGGTTCAAGAGGAGAAAGCGAAAGCTCCTAAAGTTGTTGGAATAGTGCTCATTGTTTTTAGCTCAATGTACGCGCTATACGGATTTATAGTTGGTTTGATTGTGTTTGGAGCTCTTTATGCCATGAATGCTTTTGGCGACGGGAGAATTGGTGATGTACGGACCTTGCCTTTTAATTTTTTATCTGGAATTGCCTCCCGGGAGTTTTCAGGAATAATGATTGCCCGGGCTTTTTTGTACATCCTGGCCGGAGTAATCTCAATTGCGGCCCTGGTGGCGGGGATTGGGCTGGTAAGGTACAAGGAGAAAATGGGGCGAAAGCTTTCTATTGTCTGGGGAGGTATAGCCCTGGGTTTCCTGGTGATTGAATTTTTGATCATGACATTTATGATGAAGGCAGTTCTCAGTTCTCTCAGTTCAGAGACCGTATCAATGGACTCAATGGTATCTAATCCCGCGTCCTCAATCTGGGAAATATTTCTCCAATTAGTTATGGCAGTATTACCCATTGTAACCATAGTCTTAATGACCCGGCCTTCAGCGAAAAATAGTTGTGAATGAGATTGATTTATGCTAAAATTGGGAACCAATTCCGGTAATTCCTGTCTAACATATAAAAAGTAAGCATATACATAGGAGCACTCCATGAAAAAGACAGTTATCCTTATAGTTTCATTATTTTTTATCAGTACCTTCATCAGCTCATGCGATAAAACGCAGCCCGGCGGGGGAACCACTCCCACCGGAAAAATAAAAGAACCGGTCATCGATATTCCCGCGGAAAGCGCCGCGTACAAGACCCTGTGGAAATCGGTGGAAGACTACCGGGGAAAAGGGCTGCCGAAATCGAGTTTAAAAGTAGTAAATCGAATATACTCGAAAGCTTCGAAAGAGGAGAATGCCGGGCAGATAATTAAGGCATTGATCCATAAGATCTATTATATTCAGCAGGTAGAGGAAGAGACCATTGTAACAATACAGGCGGAATTAAACCGGGAGCTCAAGAAAAGTTCCCACCCCGTAACGCCGGTACTCCATTCAATGATCGCGGAACAGTACTGGAACTATTACCAGAGAAACCGCTACCGTTTTTTAAAGCGGTCTACTGCCAAAAAGGTCAAACAGGACGATATGCGAACCTGGGATCTTCGAAAGATCGTTGAAGAAGTAGTAGCCCATTATGAGAAATCCCTTGAAAAACCTGAGCTCCTTAAAAAAATAAAAATAGATATATATGACGAAGTACTATACCGGGGAAATTCGCAGCGAAAATACAGACCAACCCTGTACGATTTCCTTGCTCACCGGGCCATAGACTTTTACATGAACCAGGAAGCGGGATTGACCCGTCCGGTCTACCGTTTCAGCATGAATAATACGGACTATTTATTAAAAGAAGAATCTTTTACGGCTCTTAAGCTGCAAACAAAAGAAAAACTCTCTTTTCACTATTTTGCCCTGGTCTATCTTCAGGATATGATGCGCTTTCATAAAAGCGACCGGGATCCCACCGCATTAATTGACGCCGACCTGAAACGGCTGCGCTTTGTACATAAAAGAGCGGTGCTGCCTGGCAAGGAGAGGATCTTTGAAACAGTATTAAAGGGTATGATAGAACGGTATAAAGAGCACCCCTCAGCAGCAGAGATATACCATGAGCTGGGAAACCTTTATAATAACCAGGGAAATACCTATAAAGCGGGCCGCTTGCCCCAGTACCAGTGGCATAAAAAGAAAGCATGGGACCTATGCAAAGAGGCAATGGAGAAGTATCCAAAATCGACAGGAGCCAAATACTGCAAGGATCTTGTAGTCCGGATAGAGGCAAAACGGCTGCAAACAACAGTGGAAAAGGCGGCCATACCCCGTAAGCCGGTAAAAGCCCTGCTCAAGTACCGGAATATCGACAAAATATATGTAAAAGCGGTTAAAACAACCAGGGAAGAATACCGGGAGCAGCAAAAAAAGAATTATAAAAAGATGGTAGCCTTTTATGCTAAAAAGCAGGGAGTGAGAAAGGAAATAATAGACCTGCCCGGAGAGAAGGACTTTCAGGAGAATTATACCGAAATAAAAACAGGCTCA
>JAAENB010000313.1 GCA_024224995.1 bacterium
GTGTAAAGGCAGTAATGTCATAGCCGAGCAGTACTAATTGCCCGATAACTTTCTTATACTAAGTTTTTTTAAGTTGATCTATCCTGATATGTCTAATAATATTAAATTGCTTGAAAAATTAGCAAACAACGCTTTTAGGTGGTTATAGCGTTGGGGTTCCACCTCTTCCCATTCCGAACAGAGAAGTTAAGCCCAATAGCGCCGATGGTACTGCATTTTTGTGGGAGAGTAGGTCGCCGCCTTCCTTTTGAAAACCCTATACTTTTAGTATAGGGTTTTTTATTCTAAAAAAAGTTCATAAATATACTTACAAAGAGCGTTTATACGTTTGGGGATATAAAATAGTTTAAAAAAATGCATAAAAACATTTTGAAAAACTATAAAAAACTTCTTATCTTTGCAGCCGCTTTATGAGCGAAGTTCTAGATATATATTGAAAAGAGATGATGTAAAAGTTGAGTTTCATTGAGAGATGAGATCATCAATAGTTGTTTTTTTGATTTATAAGATATAAGAGTTCTTTGAAGATATTGATATTATAAGGTAAGAATACAAATTTACCGTTAATCCAGCGAAAGAGTAGATCTTGGGTAAAAGAGACTAAATTTTTTATAATTACAACGAAGAGTTTGATCCTGGCTCAGGATGAACGCTAGCGGGAGGCTTAACACATGCAAGTCGAGGGGTAACGATTTTTAATTTCGGTTAAGAAGGCGACGACCGGCGCACGGGTGCGTAACGCGTATACAACTTGCCCTTAACAGGAGGATAGCTCAGGGAAACCTGGATTAATACTCCATAGTCCTGTAATGCCGCATGGTATATCAGGTAAAACTCCGGTGGTTAAGGATGGGTATGCGTGACATTAGCTAGATGGTGAGGTAACGGCTCACCATGGCCACGATGTCTAGGGGTTCTGAGAGGATGATCCCCCACACTGGTACTGAGACACGGACCAGACTCCTACGGGAGGCAGCAGTGAGGAATATTGGTCAATGGGCGCA
>JAAENB010000314.1 GCA_024224995.1 bacterium
CGGCGGAGACCTGAGCGGAGGAGACTCCGGTTTAAGCGGCAGTGGAAACGGCGGTAAAGACGGAACCGGCTCCGGTTCCGGCGGCAAAGACGGAAATGGCGGAGACGGCAGAGGTGGTGACAGCTCCGGAGGTTCCGGTGATCGTGGAGGAGACAGTACTGCCGGCAAGGATGGCAGTAATGGAGGTTCTTCCGGATCAGGAGGGAGAGACGGAAGCGGCGATAAAGGCGGCAAAAACGGAAAAGGTGGAGACCGTGGCGGCAATGTTGCAAACGGCGGAGATTCCGGAGGCAGTGACAGCGGCAGCGATCCTCAAAAAGAGAAAAAGAAATCCGCGAAGAAATGGAGAGAACTGGGAGACAAGCTCCGGAGAGGTAAAAAATACGATAACTCTGTCAAAGCCTACCGGAAAGCTGTTGATATAGACAAAAATGACGACCATTCTCACTTTTGGCTTGGTAGAATATACTATCACAATCGAATGTATAGCGACGCTAAAAAATCTTTTCATAATACGCTCCTGGCAAATCCCAAAAATGCCGATGCTCACTACCGGCTGGGACTGATCTATTATATGGAAAAGAAATACTCATCAGCGGTTAAATCCTTTAACAAAGCCATTCATAACAGGCCGAATTTCCCCAAGGCTTATTATTCCCGAGGGCTGGCATATGAGAAGCTCAGGAGTAAAGCCAAGGCAATTAAAGACCTGAAAAAATCTATTGTCCAGAACCCCAAACTGGACAGGGCATATTTTAACCTGGGAAAAATTTATCTGAAGAGCAAAAACTACAGCCAGGCATTAAAATACTTTACCAGGGACCGGGATCTGAGACCAAACAATGCCGATACAAATTTTCATGTAGGCCAGACCTATCATGAAATGAAGTCCTACAATAATGCCACCAGTTTTTACGAAAAAACGATCCGGCAGGATCCTCAATATCACCAGGCATATTTTAACCTGGGACTGGTTAAGCAGAAAAAAAGAGATTACCGGGGAGCCATTGAACAATTTAAAAAGTCAGCTGCGCTGAAACCGAGTGATGCTGCCTCTCACTATGAGATCGGCAAAGCCTATGACGCGCTTAAAGATGACGACAAAGCCATTGCCAGCTACAATAAGGCAGTAACAATGAATCCCGGGTATACAAAAGCGTATATCAACCTGGGTAAATTATACGCGAAAAACAAGCTCTACGACAAGGCCATCAAACAATACCGGAACGCGGCAACCAATAATCCCAAATCCTTTATTGCCCACTTCAACCTGGGCAACGCGTACCGGGAATCAAAAATGTATGAAGAGGCTATTGAAGAGTACAGAACCTGCAGCAGTCTTAGACCCGTAGACTCAAAGAGTTATTTCTTCCTCGGAATTGCGTACCGCGAAAAAGGGAGTTTTGGAGAGGCGGTCAAGGCTTTTGAAAAATCTTCAAGGCTTAATCGAAAGGGATACGCGGCTCATGAAGAACTGGGAATGCTCTATTACCGAAAGATCAAGAATAATAAAAAAGCCATTGAGCATTTTGAAAAGCTTCTTTCTATTAAACCCAATCATCCCCGGGCCGACAAGATCCAGAATATTGTTAATATGCTGAAAAAAGGAGGGAGCTAGTGTCCCGTTTCTATATGCTGATACTTTCAATCGGGGTCTCTCTCTGCGTTTTTGCCTGCTGTTTCCAGCTTAAAGACAATGACCAGTTGACGGATTTTAAAAAAGAAGGATTCCTGGATGATAACTATTTCCAGGCTCTTGTTACGGCTTCCCCTGAACCGGGGAAAGCCGGGTTTGTTAATAAACGGGAGAGCGCTTTTTTTAAAGCAAAAGAAAGCATCGTGTCTATTGTTCCGCAGCGGCTTGCGCGCTACTCGGGTTCCGCTGCCGGTAATGAACTGAACAAAGAGCTGCGGGATTATCTTTCTTATGGGTATATTGCCCATGAATATTATAACCAGGATAATTCCGTTATCCTGGTTTACCGGGTACGAAAATGCGGTCTAAAAAAGGAAATTGAATCTATTGGGGGTAAATTTAAGTCAAAATCAGAAAAAAAATAATTGCAAGCCTGGTAAATATATACTATAAATAAAATATATAAATAAAAACACATAGAGGAAAGGAGTCGATCATGAAAAAAGTATCTAAAAAAACAGCTTTTAAAGCAGTAATTGTTCTGTGTATTGCTCTTGCGCTTCCGTTTTTTCTTTCGTCCTGTAAAAAGCAGGTAAAAGACCCTGAAAACGGCGGTACCGGTGATACGACAAGTGTGGAACCGGTTAAGGGTGATGACACGCTGGACAAAGAATATCTCAAAGAAGGTTTTATGTCCAGCAGCACATTCCGGGTTGTTATTATTGCCAACAAGGACGAATGTGAAGAAGATGAGGACGAAATTGAAGAAAAAGCCAAAAAAAGAGCTTTTAGTACTCTTAGAAAGTATCTTATTTCCAACAAAGGACGGCTGGGCAGAAATGCCTCTGCTAAGATTACCAATATGATCAATGACAAAGGATCAATGGAAAAGCAGGGGGATACCTGTAAAGAGAAAAATAATATATTTTATTTTGATGTTAAAAAGAGTAATATCAAAAAACATCTCGATAAAATAAGCAACAGCGGGATTTTGTTCAACCAATTTACCATGCATAATTGATCTTGATTGGGGACACGGCGCGCCGTGTCCCTACCGGGAATACATGTACTCACCTAATTTTTTCAGGAAAAACAATTCGAGGTTTTTGTTTTTGTCGTGTATATTGCTGAAAACCAGCCCAATGCCGAAATCTCCGCCGGAAAGCTTGTCTGCGCGGACTACCATTGCCAGGGCCTCAAGACTCTCCATGGTTTTGTCCGATTTTGACAGGTCCAGTACCACCTGAACCATTGAAGATATTTTAATTGGGGCTTTTGATTTAAAATAGAGCCCTCCCTTACTGATGTTTATCACACTTCCTGAGCTTTTTTCTTTTGCTGCTCCTTCTTCTGTTGGCTCGATGAGGGTTTCAACAATTTTTATATCTAATTCGACATCCAGTCTAAAGTGTTTTCGTCTGCTTGAATCTCCTTTTTTAAGGAATCGATTGTTAAGCCAGTTATCAAATTCTCCGTTAAACCAATCTTTCATGGAGTCCTCAAGAGACCGGTCACCGCGTTCCATAAGGGCAGTTGTATGAAACTCCTCAATTTCTTTTTTAATTTCCGCGGATAATTTTTCATATTTGATATTTTCTTGCATTATTTTTTATCTCCATTCATCTGTTTGTGCTATTCTATAATAAATTGATTTAATTGCAATTATTTTCTTGAAATATATCTACATCTATTGTAATTTCATAATATATACATAAATTAATGTACACGGGGTTTTTGATGTTTTTAAGGAAGACTGGACTATTTACCGATTTTGTAAGTGTATTTTTGTCTATACTATTTTTTATAGTATTTGTGTCATTTTTTGTAGGATACCCCGGCATTGTTTATTCCGAACCGGAAACAAAAACAGAAGCAATAGTAAAAGCAAAACCACAATCAAAAACCATCCAGGCTATTCTTAAAAAAGAAAAAAGCACTGTTACAACTAAAAGCCTCATTCATTGTATTGAACGGGTTGATTCCATTTATGCCGATCTTTATGAAAAGCTCAAAAAAGGAAAAAAGATCGTGATCTTTTTCGATCCGGCTCATGGTAAATTGGCCAATAATAAATGGCAGGGCGGCGATTCTACCAGGCGTTCCAGCTGCACGAACAGGCCGGAAGAATTCTATTCCATCCTTTTTTCCAGGGAAATGTATAAACTTCTCGCTGCCAATGATTTTATTTCGGTTAAAACGACAGATGATTATTTGAAAGTTCTTAAAGGTGAGTCCGATTCCTATAAAAATATTGCCTTTCCCATGACGGTGAAACTGGCACAAAAGGAAAATGCTTTTATTATTATTTCCGAACATCTTAACAATGTTTCCATGATCCATAAGGCGAGCGGCCGGGTTAACCTGCCGGGTATCCATATTACCCGTGATAATTACGGACGCAAAGTTTTACAGTATGTTATTGGTACCTATTCCGGGTTCCTTACCCTGTACAATAAGCTTGATGCCAGCGGTTTTTCCAAAAAATACGCTCTGAAAATAAAAGAGCATCTTGTTAAAGACGGATTTAAAGCAAACAGCTGGAAATTCGGTGCTGTTGGCGACGACCGGTTCAGCTACTTTGTGGATTTCCCTATTTCGGTGATATATGAATCCGGGTTTATTTCCAACCCCGAAGAAGAGAAAAAACTTCGTGACCGGGAACATGTGAAGAAAATGGTTACGGCTCAGTATAATTCTCTGCTGGAAAATATTGAAGAGGTTTTTGGGGTTGATATTTCCGGCAGCTCTCCCGGTCTTTCTCATAAAAAGGCTCATCACCGGGTTGAGCTCCTAAAACTTTCCAGAATTGCCATTATGTATACCAAAATGGGTAAGACGAAAAAGGCGCTTGCTGTTATAAAGACCATGGAAAAAAAATATAAAAAAACCGGGTATAAAGACTATATTGTTTATTACTCTAAAATGAAAAAACGCATTCAAAAAGGTGAAAAGTATTATAGGCTGGGTAAAATAAATCAAAAAAGAAAACGCTATAAAAAGGCCTGGCGTTATTTTAGAAAAGCCCTGCGTTCCGTTAAATACGACCCGGTGTTTATGGCATACAGCAAAAAATACGCTTCAAAACTTCACCGGAAACGGAGAAAACGTTCCGCCAGGTCTGTGGCTGTAAAAAAAACCAAAAAACAGGCTTTTATTTATGTTAAAAAGGCTTCCCGGAGAACTCCTATTATCCTTGCTATTGAAGAAAACCAGTCTCTTTCCGATGCTCTTTCCCTGGCTCTTGCTCCCGACAAAAAGACATTAAAAAAATTGACAAAATCCTTTAAAAAGGCAAAAGTTGTCAAACGCAGGCGGGTTCGGAGATATTCCAAAAAACGGGGCCGGAAAATTACCTATTACAAAAAGTATCGTAAAAGGGTTCGTTTCAAAAAAGGGATTTACATTGTACACCTCAATAAAAACCTTTCCGTTAGAAAGGTCAAGGCTGTTCGAAGTGTTCTTCTTTCTCCCTGGAAATACCAGAACCAGCAATACCTGAAGAATTCTTATTTTGCTACGGGAGTTAGAAATAAAGCACTGTAAAAAAGGGAACTGGTTTGGAAAACCATACTATTTTTTTGGCGATTATCTTAAAAATAAATTCTCCTGCCGTATTCTCAAACTTTCAATAAACGCGGATTTCTCCTGCCCTAACAGGGATGGTTCTGTTGGGGACTCGGGCTGTATTTTCTGTTCCGAAGAAGGTTCTGCCTCCCCTTCGGCCCTGGGTTTTTCCGGCATTCCCGAACAAATGGATTCGGCCAGGAACAGTTTTAAACGTTCCGAAATGAGTACCAGATATATTGCCTATTTTCAGGCCTTTACCAATACCTACGCCTCTCCGGAAAGACTGAAACTGGTTTATGACACCGCTGTTAACCAGAAAGACATTGTGGGTCTCATGATCGGTACCCGTCCCGATGCCCTTTCTAATGAAATTCTCGATCTTATTGCCGGGTATGCTTCCCCCGGAGTTTTTGAGCTCTGGCTGGAGATTGGCATGCAAACCATGCATGAAAAGAGCCTTGCCTTTCTTAAACGAGGCCATAATCACGAACAGACCAGGGCGGCCATCACTGCCGCTGCTGAAAGGGAGATCCCGGTTTGTGTGCATGTTATTCTGGGGATTCCGGGCGAGTCCTGGGAAGATATGATGGCTACGGCGTATGAAATTAACTCCCTGCCCGTCTCAGGAGTTAAGCTCCATCATCTCCATGTTATTAAGGATACGCCCCTTGAGGTTCTTTATCAGGCTGGAGCTGTCCCTCCTTTTTCCCTGAAAGAGTATGTTTCTACCCTGTGCGATTTTATTGAACGGCTCCGGCCCGATATTATTATCCACCGGCTTATGGGAGACCGGAACGAGGATTCGCTGGTTTCGCCGCGTTGGGGGATGCATAAAGGGACGGTGCTCCAGGCTATTGATGATGAGTTTGCCCGAAGGGTGAGTTACCAGGGGTTTTTGCTGGATGATTTGGATTGATGAGGTCGGGGGCTGGAGCACGGGCTGTGAGGAGATACACGGCTCTGAGAGGGATGCATGAACCTATGAGAGGATGCGACCCCTGCGAGGGGTGCGACCTCGCTTTCATGAGAAACGGGAGAAGAAAGAAATTATGAAGGAGCACACACTATGAAAACAGCTGTAGCCATGAGCGGAGGGATAGACTCCTCCACTGCCATAGTTTTACTTAAAGAAATGGGTCATGAGGTTGTGGGTATTACGGCCCGTTTCTTTCCCGGGCCCGCTTCGGAGCAGAGCATTACGGACGCGAAGGCTATTGCGGATCAGCTCCATATCCCTCATTATATCGTGACTGCTGAAGATGATTTTGCCGAGCAAGTGGTTGATCCCTTTTGCCGGGCCTACCTGAGGGGCCGCACTCCCAATCCCTGTGTAATGTGCAATCCGAAAATAAAATTCAAGACCCTTATAGAATACGCCCGGTCTCTTGGCTGCGAAAAGGTCGCCACCGGTCATTATTCAAATATACGGCAAACCGATTCCGGCAGGTTTTATATCTCCAGAGGCCCGGACCCGGCGAAAGACCAGACCTATTTCCTGTTCCGGCTTTCGCAGGAGACTCTGGCAAACATCCTTTTCCCTCTGGGAGGGTACGTTAAAGAAAAAATCCGGGAAATCGCTGTAAAGCATAATCTTGTTGTCGCGGATAAAGCGGAAAGCCAGGAGATCTGTTTTATTCCCGATGATGACTATGCCGGTTTTATTGAAAACAGGACCGGCACTGTGCCGCCTCCGGGTGATATTGTGGACGCGGAAGGGACGGTTCTGGGGCAGCACAAAGGTATACACAAATATACTATCGGGCAGAGGCGGGGGCTGGGGATTTCAGCACCCTACCCTTTGTATGTTGTTGAAATAGATGCCGGGCAGAACAGGATTATTGCCGGGTATAAAGATGAGCTTAATAAAACCGGGGTTCTGGTTAACGATATTACCTATATGAAGGCAACCAGCCTGGATAAACTGGATGTTTATGTTAAAACACGCTCTACCCAGAGACCGGTTAAGGCCCGTATTGAGGAACAAAATGAAGCCGGTTCCGTTGAGATTGCTGCCACGTTTGAAGAAGCTCAGACCGGGATCAGTCCCGGGCAGGCTGCTGTTTTTTATAATGAAGATGGTGATGTGCTGGGCGGCGGTACGATTGATAAAGGGTTGTAAGACACGCAGTAGGGCACGGCACGCCGTGCCCCTACGCGCTTCTTTGAGACCTATTTAAGGTAAACGCTTTTTCAATAGTTTATAAAAATTTTCTCTTTTCCCAATCATTAAGATGTAAACAACTTTCTTCTTTTCGTTGATTATATAAGATATTCTATAATCTATCTTATTTTTTCTGAAGTGATAGGAAAATATTCCGGATAGATCTCCGGAGAGTTCTTCGCCTTCAAAAGGGGCTTCAAGAATTAGAAGAATATGCTTTTCTTTAATATCAAGAATAACGGGTTTGTCAATCCCTTTCAGATCTTTTTTTACCTGGGGATGGTATTCATCTTCAAACATCAAAGACCTCTTCTCTTGAAAGAGTTTTAACTTTTTTATCTTCTATTTCTTTTTTTCTTTTTAAAATTTTCTTGCTTTCATCTGTCAAAAGCAAAGAAAGCTTTTCCAGATCTTTTTTATTCATTTTTTTTATAATTTTAGCAATTGATTCAATACTTATATTTACGTTTACATCAGGCATTTAAAATCTCCTATAACCGGCTTCAATACTTGTATAAAGAACGTATATATCTATCTGTCAATAGTCAATTATTTTTGTGACGATTCCGGAAAAATATCCGCAGATGCGTAGGGGCACGGCACGCCGTGCCCCTACGCGCTTCTTTGAGACCATTTTTTCTGCACAAAAGCTTCTTTATGTGAACAAAAAGGCTTAATTTGACTAAAAAAATAAAATTATTTGTGACGATTCCCCAAAAAAGGACGCTTATATAAATAAGGGATGGTGTGTACGGGCACGGCGCGCCGTGC
>JAAENB010000315.1 GCA_024224995.1 bacterium
AAACCAACCCGTAAAGACGTTGCATGCAACGTCTCTCTTCCCGGAAACCGGCCCTGTTTAAAAAGAGTTTCTTGAGAGCAGCTGACCCCGTGGTCGCGTCTTAGTATAAGGTATATCAACCCGGAATGTAAACCATGCCCGGAGAGATGCCTCCGGGCATGGTTTACATTCCGAATTACGTTTTCGGTATATTAGACACGACCGACCCGGCCCAGCGGGGAAAAAAATAAAAAAGGAATTTTGTTGAAATAGGGAAATTGGTTAAAAAAAGACTGGTTGCCGGAACTCTGTCAACTGTCAACTAATTTGCAGGGTATATAAACACGGAAGCCACCCAGTTTCTAAATACCAGGTGGCTTCCTAAACCACATTGAACATAAAACTTCCTTAACGCACATCATTTTCTCCAACCCCGCATACCATTGCTTTTTACAAAGCTCAGGATGGCAAGTTATGTTTCATGGCGTAAAGCATACGTCCACAATCTTGCTCACTCCCGAATGTACAGGTTAAAGCGATGCACCTGTTGATTTTATTGCCGCACTCGCCAAGCCTTTGCTAACCAGGAACGGCCTTCTAACTATAACTAGTATACAGAATTTTCTACAACCTGTCAATAAAAAAAATGACACATTTTCGAAATTTTACACTTTTTTTGTTTCTTTTACTTAAAGCAAAAAAGGGAGACCAATGGCCTCCCTTTTTTCATTCTTATCGAATAACTCTCTGTAGTACGGGGTTTTTCCTAGTGTCTGCCGCAGTGCTTCTTCATCTTCTCGTGCAATTCCCTGGCCCGTTCTACTACCTGGGCTTTTTGGGTATCGTCGAGGAGATTGTAGAACTCAAGGAACTCATCTACATACCTGGTAAAGTAATCGGGCTTTTCAGCGTGTGCTTTCTTTGCGATTGCCGCGATCTTGTTTACATCAGGAGTGGATTTATCAAGCTCTGCCTGGATCAGCTGGCCGATGGCTTTTTTCTTATCCATTCCCTTTGCGAAATCTTCTTCAATGGAGCTTCGGATCTCATCGTACTTTGCCTGTTGTGTTGAGGTGAGGTTCAATTCCGCAACTTCATCATCAGCTCTTTCAAGCGCTTTTCCCAGGTGATGTTTAGGTCCTTTGTGACGGCATCCGCCAAAAACTACCATACCGGCCAGAAGAATAAGTCCTGTTGCTGTAAAAAATCTTTTTTTGTTCATTTTGGGTCTCCTTTATTTTTTGGTATACATGGAATATACTACGAGAGTGTTAATACAGTTTTTCCCGAATGTTAAAAACTCTTAATAAATGTAAAAAAAGTGTTAAATCGCGCTTTTTTTCCAAAAACCGGTACAGATTTGTCCCTGTTCTTTTTATTTTAATTTGTTTACGCTCATGAATATTTTTTGTATATTATTATTGGATAGCTTGTAACTGATCATAAGACGCGGGAAGGAGCTGGTTGGTGCTTTTTTCCCGTGTTTTATGTGAGGTTCTTTGCCTCAAATGCCGTACTATAAAATTAAATTATTATCATCGATTTGAATTGACTTATTTTTTAAATAATGCTAGAGTTTGTACTTGTTAAATAGAGTTACGGATATCCTGCGCGCTCTATTTATTATTGAAACTAATACCAAAATCTTACTATTCCGGGTGGAACTATAATGCAATTTTTTCAAGAAATGATCAGACTGCCGATCTTTCCCTTTACGGCATTCCTGGGTCTTGTTGTAATCTACTGGCTCACGGTAATCCTGGGTTTCTTTGATGTGGAATCCCTTGACGGTGATGCCGATGTGGATATGGACGTTGACATGGATATGGACGTTGACATGGATATGGACGTTGATGTGGATATGGACGTTGATGTGGATATGGACGTTGATGTGGATATGGACGTTGATGTGGATATGGACGTTGATGTGGATATGGATGCCGACATGGACGTTGATATGGATGCCGATGTAGATATGGATGCCGACGCGGATGTTGATGTCAGTGTTGACGCTGAAGCGCATCTGGGTCTGTTTACCAGTTTCGCAGTAGCCCTTAACCTGGGATTTGTTCCTGTTTCACTCTGGCTCAGTATCTTTGGAATAATCGCCTGGTTTATTGCCCTTATGACAAACGTAATCCTGGACAATACGGGATTTGCCTTTATACATGATAATCTCCGTCTTCTGGGCAGTTTGTTTATTATCATCCCAATATCGGCAGTTATCACGAAACATGCAGTCAGGCCCTTAAGACCGGCATTTAAGATGAAAAAAACGACCAGCAGCAGGGACTTTGTTCGCGATATTTGCATGATTACCTCTTCAAAGGTTACCCCTACTTTTGGGCAGGCTGAGAAAAAAGTGGAAGGGAATCCCATTATTATGCATGTCCGTGCTAAAGAGAGCGAAAATCTGAAAAAAGGCGACAAGGCTTTTGTTCTAAAATATAACAAAACAGAAAACGTCTACTGGGTTACCCGCTTTGATTACGAAGATATCAATCTTAAAAAAGACGACTAGTGTCAAAAAATCAGAACAAAAGGAATAGTATTAGATGAATGTTTCGGAAGCGCTCAAGGAGTTTTTTCTACCCAGATTTTCCGAAGCAATAAAAATTGTTGCAAAGCATATTGAATTTGATACAATCCAGGAACGGGAAACGTTCAAAAATGAGGACTTTGAAACCATTGGCCGGGACCTGGACGGATACAGCCTTGAAGACATAGCTTTTGATTATATTGAAGAAAGCTCATAAATATGAACCGTGCAGCCGGATGCGGAGAAACACTATAATTAGTTTTTCTTCACAATCCGGCTATAGCAGATTATAAATATAATTAATAAAATCAATAAAAAGGAGTATTAAATAAATGGACAAAATATTAGATACGTTGTTTTCAAGCGGTATAGTAATAACACTGCTTATATTCGTCGTGATTGTAGGGGTGCTCTTCATGATGACCCGTTTCTTACGAAAAGTTGAACCGGGCAAAGCGCTTATTATTATCAGTCCTTTTAGAGGGATGAAGGTCACCTTTACCGGTTCACTGGTATTTCCTATTATCCACAAGATGGAAATAATGGATATATCAACAAAAATGATCACTGTTGAACGGCGGGGAAAAGACGGTCTCATTTGTAAAGACAATATGCGGGCCGACATTTCCGTTAACTTCTACCTCAGGGTCAATCCCACCAAAGAAGACGTTACCCAGGTTGGCCAGAGTATTGGTGTTGAACGGGCCTCTGCCCAGGAAACCCTGAACGACCTCTTCCAGGCCAAGTTCTCCGAAGGTTTAAAAACCGTTGGTAAGCAGATGGATTTTGAAGACCTCTTCCAGGAACGAACCGCGTTTAAAGAAAGAATTCTTGAAACAATCGGCCAGAACCTTAACGGGTACAGCCTTGAGGATACAGCTATTGACTACCTCGAACAGACTCCCATGGCCGACCTTGATGAAGATAATATTATGGACGCCGAAGGTATCCGGAAAATCACGGAAATCACTCTTACCAAAAAAGAGATCGTGGAAAAGCGGACTACAGAAACCCGCGAACGTATCTTAGAGCTTGAAAAACAGCGGCTCGAAGCTGAAGCCAAGCAGAAGAGCGAAATAAGCATTATCCGGTCAAAAGAAGAAGCCATGGCCAAACGGGTGTCGGAAGAAGAACGCCTCAAGGCCGACGGTACCCGGATAAATACCGATGAAAAACTGGCCGTTGCCGAAGTTAACAAAAACCGCCAGGTTGAAGTGGCGGAAAAGAACCGTGAACGCGAAGTTGCCGTTGAAACGGAACGCGTGGAAAAAGACCGCTCCCTTGAAGCAACAGACCGTGAAAAGCTCGTTGCTCTCGCGCGAATTGAAAAAGACAAGGTTGTGGAACAGGAAAGAAAGAATATTGCCGATATCGTCCGTCAACGGGTCATTGTTGAACGTACCGTGGCGGAAGAAGAAGAAGCAACCAAAGACACAAGAGCCTTTGCCGGGGCAGACCGGGAAAAGCGTGTCGCCGTTACCCACGCGGAACAGGAAGCGGAAGAAAAACTTGTTATTGAGATCAAATCCGCGGAAGCAAAAGAAAAGTCCGCTACCCACCTGGCAAAACAAAAAGAGATTAACGCTGAAGTGGAACTTACTACCGCGTCCAAACTTGCCGAATCCAAGAAAACCCTGGCACAGGGTGTTATTGCTGAAAACTCGGCCAATGGGCTTGCCCAGGTTAAAGTTAAAGAAGCAGATGCCGATGCCATCAAAAAAACCGGTGAAGCCGAAGCAAAAGCGTCTGAATATAAATTTATTGTTGAAGCCAAAGGGATCAAAGAAAAAGGTCTTGCCGAAGTTGAAGTTCGCAACGCCGGTGCCGAAGCCACGGAACGTATGGGCCAGGCGGAAGCCAAAGCCCTGCAGTACAAATATGAAGCGGACGCCAAAGGTATGCTTGAAAAGGCCGATGCCATGAAAAATTACGACTCTGTTGGTAAAGAACACGAAGAATACAAACTCCAGCTGGCGTTCGAAGAAAAGATCAAAATGGAACAGCTTAACATCCGCAGAGATGTGGCGCAAGCACAGGCCAAAGTTATTTCCACCGCTCTTGAATCTGCAAAGATCGACATTGTTGGCGGTGATGGTGAATTCTTTGACAAGCTTATTACCTCCATTAGTGACGGAAAAGCTGCTACCGCGTACATAGATAACAACGAGCCTCTTACCGAAATCAAGAACGCGCTTCTCGCGTCCGGTGATGACAATCTGGTAAATAAAATAAAAGCCCTGGCAAAAGAAACCGGGCTCTCCAGTGAAGCCATCAAAAACCTGACCGTTTCCGCGGTTCTGGGCAAAATAGCCACTTCCTCCGACAGTTCGGAAATCCTTGACAAAGCTGTTGAGCTTAAAGAGATCTCTGAAAAAGTTGGAATCGGCGGCGTGAACATTAAGAAGTTAATGGGATAAGGGGATTGGTAACCGGTTACCGGTGATCGGTGACCGGTTGAAAGAGGGAACCCGGAGGCGGTTCCCTGTAAACTTTAAACTTTAAACTTTAAACTTTCTTTCCCCAGGAGTTAAACATGACAGAAGCAGCAGAAAACCAACAGGAGACCTCAGAAGAAACCCTGGAAGGGGGGTCGTATGAGATAATCCGGCAGCGGCTCCTTAAACAGAGCGACACACTCCTGGACCGGATGAATTCGCTGAATAAAAAACGAAAAGAGGTCTTTGGCGCCCTTGACACCAAACTCATTGGCCAGGACCGGATACTAACGCAGAATAATTGTATCCCCCGGGATATGATCCCAATAGGAAACAAACTCCTGTTTGGATACCAGGTTCACATGGGCATGAAAACGTCCATGAACGTTTCCGATGTTTTCTGTCTGTACGAATTCAAAGACAATACTTTTGACCAGGCAGATGACGATTTCTTAAAAGATAAAAATTTCGCGAAAGACCTGAGCGACCTCTTTAGTTATTACCGGGAAAGCCGGTTTTCCACCTTTCATATTACCGAATCCGTACTCCTTATGGTATTCCAGGTTGGAAAAGAAATTGGCGATATTCGTGCCTTTAAATGGAACATTGACTCCGACGGCAAACTGACCTATATGAACAGCCGCTCCGAACGGGAAGTTGTTCGACGCGCGCAGCACGACTTTGAATGGGCCCGCATAACCCGGGACCAGCATGTATTCGGCACCCACCCCCATGTCTCCATTGAAGACAAAATATTCGTAGAATGCGTGGGCGGGGACCTTACCATTAAAATAGAAGACAATACCGAAGACGGGGCAGGTATTTTCAGCGAAGACGTTGAGCACAAAGACCAGACCCTGGACGACTCCGAAATATTTTACGCTACAATGGGATCAATTATCCTGTTAAAAATACTTCCCTTCCGGGAAGAACAGTACCGCTATATTATTTATAATCAAAAAACAGAAAAGGCCGTTCGCATTGACGATATAGAAGAATGCGCCATTAGTCTGCCCGAAGAAGACGGACTTATTTTCCCCCGGGGCTATTACCTGGAAAGCGGGGAATTTAAAACATTCGACCTTGAAACAGCGAAGATGCGTTTCCGGCGTGTTTTCCCTTCGTCTAATGGTGAGGATTTCCTCTATGTCTTTTATAATGACGACGTGGGCGAATATATTCTCATGCAGTACAATCTCATTGAAAAAAAAGTGGAGAACCCCATTCACTGCCACGGCTTTGCCGTATATGAAGACGGCAAAATGATCTTTTTCAAAAGTGATGCGGACCCCAAAAAAAGCCATTCCATTCAAATCTGGCAGACTCCTTTTGTAGCGGAAGACAAACTGGCCACGCTCCTCGAAGATACAGAGAGCGAGTTAAACAAGATAGGCAACAAAGACCTGGTTCGGGGTATTGCCGATCTCAGGACTATTTTTAACCTGCTCCGGACCGAAAAGGTATACCTGGGCCTGTATCACCAGATCGTGAAACGGGTTACCAAAACCCTGGATTTTCATCATTGGATGGACAAAGAGGAAGTATTTAAGCCCAAAGAAACATTGCAGGAAATCAATGTCACTGCCAAAGGGGCTATTGATGAATATGAAAAGGTTGTTGAGATCCGCTCCAACACGGAAAACAGCATTCGGAACGCGGAAAAAGAAGTGGAATCGATTGAGCTTTCCATTGGCGGCAAGGCTTTTAAAAGCGTGGAAGAATATGTTGACACCCTTTCGAGTCTGCAGATTGAACGGGGGAAGATCGTTTCCCTGAAAGATATGCGCTACGCGAACATGGAGATAATCGACTCCCTGGAAGAAAAGGTCAAAACCTATTATGGGAACACCGCAAAGAACTGTATTGATTTTCTTATGGGCGACGCCGCTCTTGACCCCTATTTTAGCAAACTCAAGGAGTACGAAGCCCAGATCCCGGAGATAGAAAAAGTTACCAAACTGGAGGAGCTGAGCGATAATATCAACATAGTAAACGACAGTCTTAACCTGCTTACGGAGCTGGTGAATAATCTTAAGATCGATGACGCTACCAAGACAGCGCATATTATCGATAAAATATCGAATGTATATTCCCGGATTAACCAGGTTAAAGCCATTTATAAAAAACGGCTTCAGGACGTGCACGGCAAAGAATCGAAAGAAGAATTCGGCGCCCAATTTAAACTCCTGGGACAGGCTGTTGCCAATTACCTGGAACAGGCTACGAGCCCGGAACGATGCGAGGATTCCCTTACCAAGATCCTGGTTCAGCTGGAAGAACTTGAAGCCCGGTTCTCCGACTTTGATGACTATATTGAAAAGCTTTCTATTAAACGGGAAGAAGTATACAGCGCCTTTAATACCAAAAAAGTCCAGCTGCAAGAGGCCCGGAACAAGCGGAGCCAGACCCTGTGGAAATCGGCCGACCGTATTTTGAACGGTATTTCCAAGCGTTCGGCCCAATTCAAGGATATCAACGAACTGAACGCCTACTTTGCTTCAGACGCCATGGTTACCAAGGCCGGAAACATAATTGAAGAGCTGCGGGAAATTGGCGACAGTGTCCGTTCCGAAGACCTGGCCAGCCGGCTCAAGACCCTGCAGCAGGAAGGTTCCCGGCAGCTCAAGGATAAACTGGACCTGTTTGCCGGAGGCGACAATGTTATCAGTTTTGGCGCGCATAAGTTCCTGGTGAACCAGCAGAGCGTTGAACTGACTACGGTTAACCGCGACGATGATATGTTCTATCATTTAACCGGTACCGAT
The DNA here is from genome assembly GCA_024224995.1 of bacterium. The sequence goes on from JAAENB010000315.1 coordinate 7,719, forward strand.
TTCTTTGAGCAAATTACCGACGAGGGATTTGAAAAAACCAGGCCCCAGTGGAACCAGGATTTCATTTCCGAAAATGATGATATTTACCGCGCGGAGTTCCTTGCGTATAAGTTTATTATGCAGCTGGAACAGGAAGAAGCTGCGGTTAAAAATAAATTCCGCAAACTGGGCGAAAAGGTTTCGGCAGACATTGCTGCGGAACCGGAAACGGAAATTAACCAGCACTCCAGTTACACCCGGCTGTTAAAAGCCATTCACGAATTTATGTCCGGCCTTTATGCCGAAGGATATGAAAAAGGGGTTCACGACGCAGATGCCGCTAAAATCCTGGCAAAGCTCTACCCTATTTTCTGCGATGTCGGCAGTCTCCGGTATCACCCAACTACCCGTGCCTATGCCTATTTGTACTGGTTTCACTCTCCCCGCGATCCGCGTAAAACCCGGATGGGGCAAAAGATCCGGTCTTTTGGCATTCTTAACGGGCTTACGGGCGGGGTAAAATTCCAGGAGCGCTACATTGACGAGCTTCGGGATCTTATGAAAGAATTCTTTGAAAATTTCAATTACCCTATTCAAAAAGAGTATATTCACCAGGCTCCGGAATACCTTTTTGAGGAACTCAAGGCCAACTCCGAAAAAGACGCGGATACCGAGACCGACTTTTTTCCGGTAAACAAACACGCGTTTGATATCTATGTTGATTTTCGAACGTTCCTTAAGCAAAAACGCGCCATCCGGCTCTTTAACAAATCGGTTAAATCCGTTGGCAACGATATTCCCAGCCGACTCTCTATTGTGCACGACTGGGTTCACGGTTTTATGACCAAAAAATCCTGGGCCACCGATTCCTTTATGGAAGAAGCGGTTGTGCTTATCCTGGGCGAGACCATGAACGACAAGATTGAAGGCAACCTTGACACATCGCTCTACCGGGATATTGAAACCTCCTGCGAGATTACGGGTCTTATTGGCCAGCACAAACGGATTGAAGAGAGCACGCTGCGTATTGACATTAGTGATTTTATGATCCGTATGGAAAATTTCATACGCGAGACCGTGCCCGCGTTCCAGCATTATGTTGACTTAAAACGCGATCTGGTTGAAATCCAGAAAGAAAAGATGCGCCTCTCCGAGTTCAAGCCCCGGGTTATGAGTTCTTTTGTTCGAAACAAACTCATTGACTCCGTATACCTGCCGCTTGTTGGCGCGAACCTTGCCAAGCAGATGGGCGCCTATGGTGCTGAAAAACGTACCGACCTTATGGGTCTTTTACTGCTCATCTCGCCTCCGGGCTATGGTAAAACCACGCTCATGGAATACCTTGCCAACAGGCTTGGTCTCATTTTTATGAAAATCAACGGGCCTGCCATTGGCCATTCAGTGATGTCTCTTGACCCGGTGGAAGCCCCAAATGCCACTGCCAGGGAAGAGGTGGAAAAACTGAACCTGGCTCTTGAGATGGGCAACAATATTATGATTTATCTTGATGATATTCAGCATACCAATCCTGAATTTTTACAAAAATTTATTTCTCTTTGTGACGCCCAGAGAAAGATCGAAGGGGTTTACAAAGGCAAGACCCGTACCTACGACCTTAGAGGCAAACGGGTGGCTGTTGTTATGGCCGGGAATCCCTACACCGAAAGCGGTGAAAAATTCCAGGTGCCGGATATGCTGGTGAACCGTGCCGATGTATACAACCTGGGCGATATTCTTGGGGGCCACGAAGAAGCCTTCAAGCTCAGCTATATCGAGAATTCCCTTACGTCGAACTCCATCCTCAGCAGGCTTGCTTCCCGCAGCCAGGAGGATGTGTATAAGATGGTACGGATCGCGAAAGAAGGTTCTACCGAAGGGATTCATTTTGAGACAAACTACTCTCCTACCGAGGTTAACGAGTTTGTTACTATTTTCAAAAAGCTCCTCACGGCGCAGGAGGTTATACTCAAGGTTAACCAGCAGTATATTTACTCCGCGTCCCAGGACGAAGCGTTCAGGACCGAGCCCACGTTTCTCTTGCAGGGATCGTACCGGAACATGAACAAGATGGCTGAGAAGATCATGCCCGTTATGAACGATGAAGAACTTCAGCAGCTCGTTCTCGATAACTACATTGACGACTCCCAGCTTCTAACAACAGGGGCAGAATTTAACCTGCTCCGTTTTAAAGAGATGATGGATTGGAATACGGAAGAAGAGAATGAACGTCTTGCTTTTATCCGGAAGTCGTATCAGAAAAACAAGGCTCTTGGCGGTATATCGGAAGGCGATCCTATGAGCCAGATTATTGGTCAGATTAATATGTTTAACGATAATTTTAAGGATTTTGCCGATTCTTCCGGGAAGAAAAATAATTAATTTTCAAAAGGAGAAATAATGTTTATTGTAAAATTTATCATTTTACTTGGTTTATGGAGATTGTTGGATATGACGGATCAACCGTTTTTATGCTCGGGGATATACGCCGGAGTTGTTCTTATATTTTCTTTCTTTTCAGGATACGGCTTCTTCTCTGCTATAGGAATAGCCCTTCTGGCTTTCGTGCTATCAAGCATTTACTTCTGGCTTTTGAACCGGTTTAAAGATACCGGTCTTCTCTATTGGGGAATACTTATTGTGGGTCTTTTGATAGGATTGGTTTAGCGTCGAAGCCGGGGTGCGCCCGGCTTGTTATCCGCTGCCTTCAATAAAACATGAAAAAATATTTAATTTTATTACTCCTTTTATATCCAATTCTATGCTTCGCAACAGTAGACACCCTGTGCGTGAACCATACTACAAACGAGTTATACTGGTTTGAAGTAGAAAGCGATTACTTTGGCATTGGCTGGCACTGTTTAGGGAATGACGGTGATGATACGTATTATTTGGAAAAAGGGTACGCCCATACTTCTTTTCCTTATAAAATAGAACTATTTATATTTATAATCTCAATAGTTGTTATAATAACAGGAATACTGGTTTATGACAAAATGAAACGCGCTGCCGACAGCTCGGGCAATATCCCATGAAAATTTCAATCACTGTCAAAAGCTTATGTCAGTAAGCGCGTTCTGCGTGACATTTACCGATGAACCGTAAAGCGAGGCGTCTGAGCCGTCATACTTTACCTTTACATACCAGTCATTCCTGACGACTACCGGTAATCTAAAAATTTCGCCCGTGCTTGTTGTTGCCACATGGCAATGGAACAAAAAAGTACTGTTGTTTGCGTTCTCATTTACAACTCCTAATGTACCGGTTCCGGACGTGCTCATAGTAATCTTTAGTGTGCCCGTATCCTCCAGGGCAAAATCAATGCCTGTTACTTCGTCTTCAATAGTAATTTTTGTTGGTACGGCACTACCATCAACACCATCAGTGAAAGTGTAGGTTCCATAGCATCCAAGCGGGTCGGACATGACTCCGTCGGTCAATGAATCATTCGCCGTAGGAGAACTTCCCGTTCCGGAATTATCAACATCCATAAATGCTGAAACATACAAATCACCGGTATATCCATCAAGATCCAGAGTATAATTACCGGCACCACTAATGGAAGTTGAATAATCAGGCGTTCCAAGAGCCCTGGAATTTGTTGTGTATCCTCGAACATAAACTACTGTATTTGACCCGGTATAGGAACCTGAATAAGAAACCGTACCGGATACAGACGTTGTTCCGGAACAATTTGACACGGTAAGCACTGTTATGGGAATGAGTAAAAAAGTAAAAAAATATTTTTTCATAAATACCCCCCTTTATAATTTTAAAGATAAACAGTAGATTTCTCTTTTGCCCCATACAGCTTCATTGGTTTTTTTACCAATTTCCGGGCATTATCGAGCATAATATCGATCTGTTCATCGGTGCGGACCGGATCATGATGAAAAGCAAAAAGGTTTTTTACTCCATATTTATTCGCGACTTCAATAACTTTATCTATAGCGGTATGTCCCCACCCGGTTTTTTGTTTGTATTCATCTACTGTGTACTGACAGTCCGCAATAAGCATGTCGGCGTCTTTTACTAAGTTTCCAATATTTTTTTCATTTATCTTTTCAATTTCCGGGTCATTTGACATCTCAGAGTCCGTGGCATAAACAACCGTTTTTCCTTTATACTCCACCCTGAATCCAAAAGAAAGAGAAGGATGAATTTGATGAGTAAAATATAGTTTCACATCATTAATCATAAAAGGACTTTCAGTAAGGTGCTGAAAGTTCACCTCAGAGGCAAGTTCATGCACCGTTATTGGGAAAAAATCTCTGTCCATCTGGCTGTAAATAAGCTTTTCCAGAGTAGAGACGGCGGTGCCTCCATAAAAAGTAAGCTTGTTCCCGGGAAGGTAGGCTACGGTAAAAAACGGAAAACCCTGGATATGGTCCCAGTGAGTATGACTTAATAAGATATGATACTCTTTGGGGTCGGCGCCGAATTCATGAAGCAGTGACCCGCCCAATTCCCGCATGCCGGAACCGGCATCAAAAATGAGTATTGTTTCGCCGCATCTCACCTCAACACAGGGTGTATTGCCGCCGTATTTAACAAAAAACTTTCCTGGAGTGGGGATAGACCCCCTGGCACCCCAGAATTTAACTTTTATGTTATAATTATCTTTATAGTTTTCTTTATCCATACAAGGATTTTATATCATAGACTGCAATCCATTTCAAGAAAAATTTATTACTCTACTCTTAAATCATCAAAATGTTCCGCCCTTACCGATAGTGTTAAACCGTCACTATTTTTGAGCCGAATGGCAAGTCCCTGAATAAGCCATTGCCAGGCGATACAAATTATTCCTGAAAATTCGAGAAAGAGTATCGCGTCTGCAAGAAAAAGATCAACCTTCCCTTTTCCGGCAATTTCCATATATTTTTTCACTATAGGATTAACCACTATCCGCTCATTCGTATACTGAGGCGGGTTTTTATCCATTTCACTACAATAGGGATACATATAGCCCTTTGCGATTTTTTCGTCAGATTGGCTATGATGTTAGAACAGCCAGCGTTGCATTCATCATTGCCTTTCGATTTTTTTAAGCGAGTTTTATGATTACTTGTGCCAATTGTTATTTCTTTTAACAACCTGTCATAATCTTTAATAATAAAATCCAGGAGGCTGTATAATAAAAATCGTATTTTATTGTTGACAATGCATAAATTTCTTCGTATTATATTTCCAGCTTACACTATGGAGAAATTCATGCAGAGAACTACAGGTACAGTATGTTTTTTCATTTTATTATGGAGTAGCACCGCTTTCGCGTTAACCGGCAAACAGATTATGAAAAAGCAGAAAAAATTACATAAGGTAAAAAACGAACAAGTACAGGAAAAAGTAATCCTGGTGGACAAACGCGGTTCAAAAGAGACAAGAATCATGAAACGCTATGGCAGAGATTATGGTAATTCAAGCAAATTTCTCATTGTGTTTCTTAAACCAAACTCCATAAAGGGAACAGCCCTTTTAACCTGGGAACGCAAAAACAAAAAAAATGACCAGTGGATTTATTTACCTGCCGCGAAAAAATTACAGCGTATCGCAAGTGGAAGCAAAAAGAGTTATTTCATGGGTACCGACTTCACATATGAAGACATGGAACCTGAAACAATCAGCAACTATTACTATACAATAATTAAATCTGAAAAAATCAAGGGCAAAGACTGCTGGGTTATTGAAGCTGCGCCAAAGCCGGGCAAAAAACGCCTCAGCAGTTACTCAAAAAGATTATTGTGGGTTATGAAAAACAATTACTTCACTGTAAAAATTAAATTTTTCGATAGACGCAAAACCCTGGTTAAAACTCAAACCAATTATAACATCCACAAAGTCAGAGGTACTGTGTGGCGCGCCAAAAAAGCGATTATGAATAATCATAAAAGAAAACACAAAACAGTAATGGGAACAGTTTCCAGAAATATAAACAGTTCTATCAATTCAAGGGTTTTTAGACATTCTTATATTGAAAGCAACAGACATTATAAATAAATTACCACACAAAATGGATTATGCCCATGCGTAAAATCTTTGAATTCAGCCAATCTCATCCTGTTTGGGCGATACTGATCATCTTCATTTGTGCGATTATAGCATCTATGAAAATCAGTACTCTTCGGATTGACGCGTCCGCCAACTCCATGATGATCAAAGATGATACCGAACTTGTCTATTACCACGAGACTCTTAAAAAATTCGGTTCGGACAATATTGTGGTAATCTTTATCCGGGATAAAGAAATCTTTACACCGGAAAAGCTGGCTCATATAGATGAACTGGTAAATGATCTGGGTTCGGTGGCCGGAGTAAGAAAAGTTGAGAGCCTTTTTTCTGTTACGAACCTAAAAAACAGCGATGGCATGCTCAACAACAATCCACTCATGGATTACGTTCCCGAAACCCCGGAAGAAGCAGCAAGCGTAAAAAGGGACGCGCTCAAAAACCCTATTCTCACAGGAAATTTAATTTCAACAGATGGTACGGCAACCGCAATAAATCTATACCTGGAGGAAATCAACAAGGACTCGGGGGTTGACATTGGTTTTTCAACCAAAATTGAGAATATCATCAAAAACAAAAAGGGATACTTTGAAAAAATATTCCAGGTGGGAGCCCCTTTTACGCGGAAAACAATTAGCGATATAATTCGTTATGAACAAATGACTCTCGTGCCCCTTGCCATTGTGGCGCTTCTCATGATGCTGGTAATTACAACACGTTCTATGGTCAGCGCTGTCCTGCCACTGTTAACCTCAGGATTAAGCATCTTTCTTACACTTGGTTTTATGGGATACATGAATTTTTCCATTAACATTCTCACGTTCATCATTCCCGCTCTTCTTATTGTAATTGGCTCAACGGAAGATGTACATATTATCTCTGAATATACTGAGGGGATGCGTAAAGAAAACAGCATTAAGGACAAAGCCATACAGTTTGCGGCATCAAAAGTGGGTACGGCTATAATACTCACCACCATAACAACATTCCTTGGCTTTTTATCTATATCGGTAAATAAAATTTCTGTTCTCCGGCAATTCGGTATTACCGCAGCCTTTGGACTTTTAATTAATTTTATTGTAACAATTCTCCTTGCTCCTCCATACTTGCGCTATTTTGGTTCTAAAAAATCAACGTCAGCAGAAAACATGTCCGGCCCCCTGAACCGCTTTCTTGACTCAATTTCCAACAAAGCCCTGTACCTGATATGTAAAAAAGGGAAAATAACATTAATAGTGATCCTGGGATTCGCACTATTTATTGGACTATTCAGTTATAAGGTCAGGATTGACAATGACACCCTTGGCTTTTTTCGAAAAGACTCACCAATAATAAAAAGAATGCAGGCTCTTCATGAAAATCTTTCGGGAGGGCAGACGTTCTTCATTCGAATCAGTTGTGGAAATACAGGAGAATTCAAGAAACCGGGATCTCTAAAGCAACTGGATGACATTAAAAATTTCATTGAGCAAAAAGGATGGTTCGATAAATCAATTTCCCTGGCCGATTACATCAAACTGATCCATAAGGAAATGAACGCCGGGAACAAACAATTTTCAAGCATACCCGGTTCAGAGAATCTTGTTGCTCAATATCTTCTTTTCCTTCACCGGGAAGAAATAGAGAGTTACGTAACGCCCGATTTCGCCGAGGCCAATATCCTCGTAAGGCATAATATCACATCATCACAAGAACTCTCGGAAGTTCTGGCTAAAACCAGGAACGGAGTCAAAAACATTATTAATCCATACTACAAATTTAATATTACCGGGGAGAATATCCTTATCAATCGCGCGGCAGATTCCATTGCCATTGGACAGGTTCAAGGTATTGTATTGCTGTTGATTGTGATTTGCATTGTCATGACAATCCTTTTTGTTACAATAAAGGCCGGGCTTCTGTCCATGATCCCTAATATTTTTCCTGTTGTCACGGTCTTTGGCATCATGGGTATTTTTGATATTACTCTTAATACCGGAACCTGTATGATTGCCGCCATCGCAATTGGGATTTCCGTGGATGATACAATCCATCTCATGAGCCGGTACAATAAAGAAATGCGAGAAATTCAAAATATGAAAAAGGCTATTGAAGCCAGCCTCAAGAGCGAAATACGACCTGTCTTTTCAACATCTATTGGATTAATGCTGGGCTTTGGCATCATGGGCCTGTCAAACCTTTTGCCAATAGCCCATTTTGGTATTCTATCCGCTTTTGTCATGTTCACCGCTCTGCTGGGCGATTTCCTGGTAACGCCAATTCTCCTGTCTACAACACAGATAATTACCATCTGGGATATGGCAAGCCTGGAACTCAAGAACGAAATTTGGAAATCTTCTCTATTTAAAGGCTGCAAGAAGAGGCAGATAAAAAAAGTCATCCTTCTTGGTCAAATAGAAAAAAAAGAAAAAGGGGACGTTATAATACGGCAGGGCGATTGGGGACGCAGTATGTTTGTCATTCTGAACGGATCGGTACAGGTCTCGGGAACAAACATCAAAACAAAAAAAGAGTACAAGGTTTCAAGTCTACCTCCCGGAAGTGTCTTTGGAGAACTCGCTCTTCTGAAAGAAGGTCCACGAAAAGCGGATATTATTGCGAAAGAAGCGGTGATCCTGTTTAAGATTGACTGGAACGGGTTGAAGCGTGTTCAGCGGGTCTTTCCGCGCATATCGAGTAAAATCTACCGAAACCTTTCTATTATACTTGGGGGAAGGCTTATTGAGCTTGATAATAAATTATTCCATGGAGACAAAAAATAAAAGTTCCCGTTACAATATTAACAGCGCTGCTGATTATTCTTTTAGTTCAATTACCCGTCACAGCGCAAGAGGAAAATAGTGAAAGTGAAAGCGATATCGACAACCTGCTTAAGGAACTGGATGTAGAAAAACCCGAAGCGGACAACACGGGTATTTTAGAACAATTCCTGAATAATTTAAACGGTAAGCTTCGAACCAGGTATTATTTTTTTCTCGTTAATAACAATGAAAATACGAATGGACAGGACACAAACAATCACTTTTTTGATTCTCGCTTACAGTTTGCCGATCATGTTGGCCACAAAAAATGGAGATTTGATTTCAATGGTTGGGGACAATACGGTACGCAGAAAGATACCTACAGGGTAATAAACAGTTTTCCAACAGGCAATGAGCGGTACAGTCATTATTTTGAGCTAAACGAAGTATACTTCAGCCTCTTTCTTAACAATGTTTCTGCGACACTGGGTAAAAAAATATTTGTAAACGGTCTCTCGTCTCTGTATTCTCCGGCGGACCGTTACTGTCCCCTGGATTCAAATGATCCTCTTGACCCGGTAAAGTTGGGAACCTGGCAATTGACACTGGATTTAAGTATTGGCGATATTCAGATTACCGGTTCTCTTCTCCCCTATTACCAGGGAAGCCGGGTTCCCGGCAATACATCACGCTGGGGCGGCGCATGGACCGATCTAAACGCGGTGAGCACTTCCGGCTCCATCCAATACAGTATCAAGGAATCAAACCGGGAATCCTATCTTGAGAATACGAGCTATTTTCTCCGAATAAAAGCTCCTGTTAGCGGTTGGGATTTTTTTCTGTCTCTTTACCATGGTAATAATTCAAACTGGGTTTTAAAAAGAGGTCTGGGATCTTTAAACGCGGCTACCGGGCAGTTTGAAATCAATTTCGCGAAAGAAATTATTAATGTATTTAATGCTGCCGCTGGTTTTTCGACTACTATTAAAAATTGGGAGTTTCACGGGGAAACCCTATACAACTATGCGTACTCCGCAAGAGACGATCAATATATCGACAGTGTCATTGGGGTACGGTATATTTTTGACGATATAGCAAAAAAAATCTACCTGGATACAATTAAGATTGCACTCGAATACGCAAAAGAATTTATAATAAAAAAACAGGATGCTCAAAATTTCGACAGAAGTTCCCGTGACTTGCGAGTGGGGAAAAACGATTTAATTGGATCCATTGTATTCAACATTACTGAAAAAATAAGTCTTCAATACCTCTTGCATTGTGAATTCACCGACAAAGGTTTTTTAAATGTCTTTGGTACTGAAATACTATTTTTAGATGATTTTAAGCTGCGCCTGGGAGTTCAACTCTTTAACGGAAAGCAGGAAAGCTATCATGGAAAATGGAATAATTGTGACAGGAGTTTTATCTCCCTCGAATATGCTTTTTAATACACGCCCGGGGTAACAAAATGAGGATATTTTACATACTTATCATATTATTTATTTCATGTTCAGCCTTTGGGCAGGATACTGACTCTACAAATGAATGGGATAAGGGATTCGTTCTTGGCTTTGATTTTGGTTTTGGCATGGGAAAGACCCTGGTACCGCAGGAATATTCCACTGTGGTAAAAGCGGAATCAAAGACCGGGTATCTCTATGATGCGGGAATCAATGTTTCATACTACTTTGTTTCTTTTTTGGGTTTACATAGCGCTGTTGGGTATGATTATTTTCCTTTTTACATGAATATTCCTTACAGTACAACAATTAATTCTATTCCTATTTCAGTAATAGGAAAACTTACGGGAGAGCTTCATTATCTTTCATTGAAATTTGGTTCTTCTTTTAAAATATCCAATTTTTTTATTAATGCAGATGTAACATTTGCTTTTCACCTCGCGTCATCCTATAGATTCCAAATCGATGCTCTTCAAGCGACAATTTCCGGTAAATATAAAAAGCAGCAAGCTGCTGCGTACGGAATTATCATTGAACCGGGATATAGAATAAAAAACGATGGGTATCTCCTGCCCATAAGTCTTGCCTTTACAATTATGAAAACACCCATTGGTGAAACGGATATGACTCAAATGCTTGGCATTATTTTACCCAAAACAACTCTTTACACTTTTAATATCAAACTCAGGTTCGGATTCCAGTTTTAAGACGCGTGTATCCAAAGCCGGGTACTTTAACATTCGACTTTTGCATCTAAGAAAAACTGATTGACAGGACGTAACTCTTACATATGATATACACAACTAAAAAAAAGGATTCAATAATGACAGAAAAAAATGGAACCACCCTTGACTGGGTTTTAATTGCAAAAGGAATAGGAATCATACTTGTTGTTATTGGACATTTTAAGCCAGACGGCTCTCCTGATTATTGGATGAAAATGGTAAAGTGTGTTTATACTTTTCATATGCCCATATTTTTCCTGTTGTCGGGTTTTTTGTACAGTTACGAAAAATATTCATACCCGTCGCTGATTAAAAATAAAACCAAACGCCTGGTATTCCCGTTTATTTCCATTGCCGTTATATTTTTCGTTGTTAAATATGCTGCCGGAAAATTTGTCACCTTGCAGTATCCTGTTGGTCTGAAAAGTATATATGCACTTTTACTTGAACCAATTGATTCATATATGCCCCTGCTCTGGTTTGTCTACGCCTTATTTATTATATTTCTTGTTTATCCCCTGGTGAGAATGCTCATAAACAACAATTTCATCATTCTATTAATATTTATTCTGCTCAATGTAATTTTTGGCAGTAAATACCCGGTCTTTGGAAAGGCTCTTGTGAGTATGCCGTTTTTTATTATTGGAATAATTTTACGTGAAAACTTAAAATTCAGGGAGAAAATTATTTCAGGAACCTGGATTAGCTCAGCTCTTTCAGTGGTTCTATTTTTTACGTTCTTCCTGCTCTTGTATTACCTGAATGTTGAAAGACCGGTTCGATACGGCATTGGACTGCTACTGGGTCTTTCCGGTTCCATAAGTGTTCTCAACATAAGCCTCTTGATAGAGAGAAAAAGCAACTCAGGTACTATTAGTACCTTATTGGTAAGAACCGGTTTTTATTCAATGTCCATATATCTTTTTCATACGCTTTTTGAAAGCGCCGTACGAATCGGGTTCAACCAGGTGCTGGGCGGCCTTCATGTACCTTTCCTGGCGGTTGCCTTTGTTGCCGTTGCGGCAGGCATTATATTCCCACTGCTTTTGGAAAAATTAATTTTGCGAAAATTCGCTTTTACCAGGAAATTTATACTTGGATTATCGTAAGGCAATTACAGCCGCAACTCCTGGTTCCCGCAGACCAAACGGCGAGTCCGCAGGACCGGAGTTATATTTTCGTAGCGACATACCCGCCGAATAAATATGCTTTGAAAAATTTATGGACATTTGTAAAACCAGCCTCGTTTAACAGCGATTCAATTCGATGCTGGGGAACAAACTGTACTTCCCTGGCTCTTATCTCAAATTCTTCCATTACCAGCTCTTCATCGTCATCTCTGGCGGCAAGCTGCTGGGCTTTCCATGCCGAGTCAAATGTTTTATATTCATCCGATTCCCGGTCTCCTTCCAGATCAACAAGAATCAGTGTCGCGCCCGGTTTTAACCGCGCCGATATTTCGTTAAGGTATTCTTGTTTGGTTCCGTCATCGGGTAAAAAGTGCATAACAAGAAGTGACGTGGCCGCGTTGAACTCACGCTCATCTACCGCATTAATCAAACCATGAATAAGGGTGATTTTTTCCTCAAGATTGTTTGCCAAAACTTTTTGCTTTGCCAGGGCAAGCATGGGTTCGGAAGGATCAAAACCAACAAAGGTCCATTCGGGATTTTTTTTTGAAAAGGATACAATCTCTTTTCCTGTTCCGGCTCCGGCAACCAGCACTTTTGCTGAAGCGCCCAGGTTATCCTCAAGAAGGTATTCTGTTAATTCATATATTGTATCGTAACCGGAAATTCTTTCCCGTGCCATTTCATCGTACTCATTTGAAAACTCTTCGTTGAATTCTATTTTCTTTTCCATAAAATTTTCCTTTTACCGGGACGCGGCGCTAGCGCGCCGCTAAGATGGGGGGGGTTGAGGGGGCTTTTCCCCCTCCACCCCCCCCAACTTAGTGGCGCGCCAACGCCGCGTCCCGGTAAAAAGAAAAATTTATGGAAAATAAAACAGAATTCAACGAAGAGTTGTCAAATGAGTAC
>JAAENB010000316.1 GCA_024224995.1 bacterium
AACGTCTCTCAGAACCAAACCCTTGCCGGAGCATCTTCGCAAAATTGACCCCGGTATCGACACAGTTTCTTCCATATCAATTATATTTTTTTATTGACAATCTCTTTTTTTGATGAATGGTCATTCATTAATCAAAAATGTCAATAGATTTTTATTTTTTTTACCAGTGAAGTCCGTATTTTTTTTGAAAGATAAACCGCGCGCCCTTATTCTTCCCATATGATCTTATAACAGGAATTCCTCTCTTTTTCCTCCATTTCGGAAAAGATCTCGTTAAATATATTTTTTGCCTCTTCCGGGGGAAGGCCCGGAAGGATCCTTTTTATCGAAGAGAGAATAATTTCCCGTTCTCCATGCATTTCGTAATTCCGGTTATGGGAAAAGGCTTTTAGATAGTGAGCAAAAGCATGGGGCAATTCTTCTTGCTCTTCGTATACCATCCCAATTTGGTGATATGTTGCTCCCAGTTGATAGAAATTTTTTGTTTCATTCTTCCATTGGAGAGCTTTTTGGTAGTTTTCCAGAGCCTCGCTCCATTTTCTCTGCTCTTCGTATACCCTCCCAATTTGGTGATATGTTGATCCCAGTTGATAGAAATTTTTTGCTTCATTCTTCCATTGGAGAGCTTTTTGGTAGTTTTCCAGAGCCTCGCTCCATTTCTTTTGCTGCTGGTATACAAATCCAATCTGGTGATATGTTGATCCCAGTTCATAGTAATTTTTTGTTTTTTTATTCCATTGGAGAGCTTTCTGGTAGTTGACCAGAGCCTCGCTCCATTTCCTCTGTTCCTGGTATACCCTCCCAACCTGGTGATAGGTATTTCCAATAGTTAAATCACTCTCCCTCTCCTTTTGAAGCTCAAGAGAAGAAAAATAGCTTGTAACAGCTTCTTCAAAATTCCTGGCACCCAGGTAAGCATCTCCCAATAAAAAAAATATGTCCTCTTTCTCAGCCTTCTCCTCCAGCTGGTGGGCAATTCCAAAAGCCGTCTTAAAAGCTGTAACCGCGTTATCAAAATCATACAGCTCCAGGTATTCCCTTCCCAGAAGCTTCTGGATAGTAAGTCGCTCCCTGTCGACCCGCTCTCTGCCGGTGCTATCAAGCTTTAGCTTTTCGTATTTTTCCAGAAGGATACCGATCCTTTCTTCCCGTTCGGGCTGGTGGCCCTTTATAATAGGAGGCAAAGCCTCAGGCTCAGTGGGAACAAAGTCCTCTTCCCTGGTTCCGGTGAAGTGAAAAAAATAGGTGATCCAGTCCCAGAAATCGCCGGCTTCTCTTCTCAGCTTATCAACAATATAATCATCAGCCCACAAAATGGTAACAAAAGGAACGTCTCTAAAAAGCTTGTCCCGCTCAAAATTCAGCTCAGGGATCATATCACTTTTTTCGATTTTCCCTTCCCTGGAAACAAAAAGGCTGTTTTCCAGGCCAAAAATATTAACAATATATTCAGCAGGAGCAGACTTCCATACCTCTTCAGGAAGGTTTTGCCGATAGGCGAGAAAAAGAGAGACAACATTCAGAGAGGAAAGATCAAGGTCATAAAAGCGGTAGTGAGGCACGGACTCCTTTATTTTATCATAGAGCCAGTTCTTAACATCAAAGCCGTCAAAGGTAACAACAATAAAAGTCGACTTATCCCGGTTCTCCAGGATAAAGAGAAGCCTTTCAAGGTCTTCCCGGTTCTCTTCTTCAAAAGAAGAGTTCTGAGCCGTATTGTTCCCGGCGGTCAAGATTTATCCTTACTTTTTAATAGTTTTTTATAATCTTTAACAAAAGGCTTAAGCAAGGGATTGATATCCCTTTTGCCGTTGTACTTAAGTACAGCAAGGGAAAAGAGAAGATCAAGAACCTTTTTGTCGGCAGTTTGATATTTTTCTTCAAGTAAAATATCCATGTGAGCCGAATCGAGCAATTCAAACATCCTCCTGCCAACCTCTTCAGCAGCCTTTTTCGCGATTTTCAAAGTAATCGTGCTGCCCAGGCTGGTGGTTAAAGCAGTGTTAACGATCCTGAGCAACTGCCTGATACATCCTCCGGACATTTTTACGCAAAACTGAAGAGCATTTTCTTCTATAAAAGTATCGCCATTAATTCTTTTGGTAATGACCGTTCCCAGAAGAGGAATACTTTCTTTTGTGGGGGGCACCATAGGAAGGGTGTAGGTCTGGAAAAATCCCGAAGAAGGAGAATTTTCAATATCGAAATAAGAACTGATTGGAACTGAGAATATACAGTTGCAGTCAATTGCCCGTATCAAATTGGAATCTTGCACAAAAAGCTCGGTATAGGTTTCATAGGGTACTTTTTCCGTTCCGTCAGAAACAAAGAGAATATCCTTCCCTTTGTTCTCTTTCTTTAATATGTCACGCAGATCCAATAGGACCATATTAAATCTTTCAATAAGCTTAAGAGGATTCTTTTTTATTTTTTGGCGAATAGATGTGCTGGTTTTTGACTCATAAGAAAAAAGAGCCTTAAGTTTGCTTTTTAATTTCAGGAATCCTAAAATGGAGACTCCTGCTTCAATTTCCGATCCAATATCCAGTTTATAGCTTTTTTTAAGCTCTTCCAGAACTTCTTTTTCCGATAACCAATCATTGATAATCTCTTCAAGGTAATTTGATTTAAGAGCGATTTGTTTTTCTGCAATGGTCTCAATAAGTTTTGCGATTAAGATAACAAATAAGTCCTGCGGCTGAAATTTTGCAACTTCGAATTCTTTTTCAATATCGATAAAAACAGATAAATACCGTTCAGGATCATCAATATAATTATGAAAGCGTTCAAGCTCAAGGCTTTTGCCGGTCCCTTTGTGTCCGGAAAAAATAATTTTAATAAATGAATCAGTGCTTTCTTTGAGAGAATCTTCCGCGATATTTAGCGTAAATTTAATCCCTTCCAGGTAATCTTGTCCTCTTACCGGGTCGAGATCCACAAAAACGGTTGGATCCAGTGGATTTATTTTATAATCAAGCTCAGTAACAGTGCGAGCATGAAACTTATCGGTTACAGGAAAGGAATATCCCATATTTTCCCTCTTAAAAAATGTTTTTTTTGCACTAATCAGGGAATATTGAACCAAATCCCTTACAAAAGTCAAGGAAAAAGCCTTTTATAATAAGCGATCACTGATCTCGGCGTTCCCCGGTCAAATTACGATTAATCTTTTTTTTATTGACAATTTGGGCTATTTAGGTTAATGGTCATTCATTAACCTAAATTTTATCAGTAAAATTCTAACTTTTTTAGCATAATACATTGGCAGCAATTTAAATTCTAAGGTTTTAAAACAATGTCAGGGAATTAGTCCCGGCTTCCCGGAACAGGAGGCACGGATGCCGACGCCCCTGTACAATACAGGACGTATTATTACAGGGGTGGAGGAAAGCCGGGGCTAATTCCCGCGCGCACCAAATAAACTAACTGCTTCCGGGAAACGCGGCACTTCCTCGCCGCGAAGAAGAGGGGTCGAAGGGGCGCAGCCCCTTCAACCCCCTCCCCGGCGCAGCGTTAGCTGCGCCTCTTCCCGGAGTCTCCCGCTTCTCGGGACTGAACAATTCAGTTGGTGCGTTCGGAACAAAACCTGTTAATTTAAACTGCTCCCATTTACAGGAGATCTATAATGGACTACAAACACATAAAAGTAAGCATAGAAAACGGCATTGCGCACATTTTACTAAACCGGCCCGATGTATTAAATGCCCTCAACAGGGACCTGGTAACAGAGCTTGGATACGCCTGTGATCACGTTTCCGAACAAAAAGCCCTGGTTGTTATCATTTCCGGCAAAGGGGGAAATTTCGCCGCAGGCGCGGATGTGGCCGAAATGGTGGAACAGAACCCTCTCCAGGCACGGAGCTTCAGTTTTAACCCTGTTTTTAATAAACTGGAAGAACTGCGAATTCCTGTTATTGCCGCCATTTCGGGTTATGCCCTGGGCGGCGGGCTGGAGCTGGCACTTGCCTGCGATTTCAGGATCTGTTCAAAAGATGCGAAACTGGGCCTTCCGGAAATAAAACTCGGAATTTTTCCCGGAGCAGGCGGGACACAGCGGCTGCCCCGGCTTATTGGAACCAGCCGCGCGAAAGAGATTATTTTCCTCGGGCAGCCCGTAGACGCGGAAGCGGCGCTTGGTTTTGGCTTGTGCAGCAAGGTGGCGGAAGGTGATCCGGTAGAGGCAGCCATGGAACTGGCAGAGACCTTAAAAAAGAGACCCGGAATAGCTCTTGCCTATGCCAAGCAGGCAATTCACCTGGGAGGCGGGACCAGTCTTAAAGAAGGGATCGAATTTGAAGCCGCGCTCTGGGCGGATCTTTTTTCAACAGACGATCAGAAAGAAGGAATGAAAGCCTTTCTTGAAAAACGGAAACCCGTATTCAATGGAAAATAAAAGAAACCGAAAAGCGCTGGTAGTTGAAGGCGGAGCCATGCGGGGAGTTTTTGCCGCGGGAGTATTGAACGCCTTTGGAAACGCGGGGTTTGATCCCTTTGATCTGTACATTGGGGTGTCGGCAGGAGCCTGCAACCTGGCCTCTTACCTGGGAGAACAGTATACAAGGAATTATGACCTTATGGAACGGTATTCAACAACACCGCGCTTTATTAGTAAAAAGCGTTTCCTCCTGGGAGGCCATCTCATGGATCTGGACTGGCTCTGGGAAATAACTATCAGCGAATATCGTCTTAACCTGAAAAAAATAATCAGTAAAAAACAAAAAGATTTTTATATAGTGGCAACATCCATGGAAACAGGAAACGCACTGTA
The DNA here is from genome assembly GCA_024224995.1 of bacterium. The sequence goes on from JAAENB010000316.1 coordinate 4,769, forward strand.
TTTAAAACCGGAAGAAGATAACCTGGAACATTATCTCAAAGTATCCAGCTCGCTTCCCTTCCTGTACCGCAAAATCCTGGAAGTAGATTCCGAAAAAGCAACAGACGGAGGAGTGGCCGATTCAATCCCCGTAATAGAGGCATACAACAGGGGAGCCTCGTCAATAATGGTAATCCGGTCCAGGCACGGCCATTATATTAAGAAGAAAAGCCGGTTCCCGGGAGTCTATTCTCTTCTATTCAAAAAGTACCCGGCATTCGCGGAAGCGTTAAAAAAACGGTCGGAACAATACATGAAGTCCCTGGAATTTATAAAAGATCCGCCCCGTGACGTACGAATAATAGAGGTAGTCCCACCTGATTCATTTAGCACGGGACGCATAACAAAAGACCTGACTATTCTCAGAAAAGATTATGAACTGGGAAAAGAAAAGGGAATGACTGCTATTAGCAATTTTTATTTAAATGGAGGACGATAATGAAAACAGCAAAAGAATATATCGCCAGTATACGGGAATTGAAGTTGGTAGTATATATGTTTGGAGAACGCGTAGAAAATATTGTTGATAACCCCATATTGCGGCCTTCTCTAAATGCCGTAGCCTTTACCTACTCCCTGGCCCGGATTCCGGAGTATGAAGATATCATGACAGTGGAATCTCACCTTACAGGGAAGAAGATAAACCGCTTTACTCATATTCATCAAAGCACGGAAGACCTTGTCAAAAAAAGCAAAATGGGAAGACTCCTGGGATCGAAAACCGGGTGCTGTTTTCAGCGCTGCGTAGGCATGGATGCCATGAACGCGCTTTCCATGACCACGTATGATATCGATGTGAAACACGGGACGGAATATAACAAACGGTTTCTCAAATACCTGGAATATGTACAAAAGGAGGACCTGGTATGCGACGGAGCAATGACCGATCCAAAAGGAGACCGCTCCCTGCCGCCTCATAAACAGGAAGATCCCGATATGTTCCTGAGAGTAGTTGAAGAAAAAAAAGACGGAATAATCGTGCGAGGGGCAAAAGCCCACCAGACCGGGGCAGTAAATTCACATGAAATAATCGTCATGCCCACTATAACCATGCGGGAAGAAGATAAGGATTACGCCATCGCCTTTGCTCTTCCATCAGATACCAAAGGAATTTCCTATATCATCGGCAGGCAGTCGTGCGATACCAGGAAGATGGAAGAAGGAACCATTGACCAGGGAAATATTCATTTTGGCGGGCATGAGGCTCTTGTGGTTTTTGATGATGTGTTTGTACCCTGGGACCGTATTTTCATGTACAAAGAATATGATTTTTCAGGGCAGCTGGTAGAACAGTTCGCCTCCTATCATCGCCAGAGTTACGCGTGCAAGGTGGGAGTTGGAGACGTGCTCATTGGAGCAACCCAGACTATAGCTGAATATAACGGCGCTCAAAAAGCCTCTCATGTTAAAGACAAGATTATAGAAATGAACCATCTTAATGAAACCCTGTATTGCGGCTGTCTTGCCTGTGCTTCGGAAGGGCATGAAGAACCAAGCGGAACCTATTACGTAAATACACTGCTGGCCAATGTTCATAAACAGAACATAACCCGCTTCCCCTACGAAATAGCCCGTTTAGCCCAGGACATAGCCGGCGGTATTATGGTAACACTTCCTTCGGAGCAGGATTTCCGTTCACCGGAAGTAGGGCACTGGCTGGAAAAATATTTTGCCGGGAAGAGCGGTGTTTCCGTGGAGAGCAGGATGCGTGTTCTCAGGCTTATTGAAAACATAACAATGGGAAGCGCGGCAGTAGGCTATTTAACGGAATCAATGCATGGAGCAGGCTCTCCGCAGGCCCAGAGAATAATGATCTCCCGGGAAGTGAATATGGATGAGAAGAAAAAGAACGCGAAAAAACTTTGCGGAATTGATGATATTGATGTGGAAATGTAAAAAAAACTGTATCTCTTACCCGCGTGCCCGGATTTTAATCCGGGCATATCTTTAAAAAGAAATAGTAAATGTCGTGCCCTGATCTCTGTTCAGGATCATTTCACCTTTTAACTGCCTTACTAAAGAATTAACCAGGTTCAATCCAAGAGACTCCGTCTTCAGGATATTCAGGTCCGGGGGAAGCCCAACACCATTGTCACCAATGCTGAGAGAATAAATCTCGTTGACCTTTGTAAAATCAATAATAATGTCGCCGGCATTATTCTCGGAAAAGGCGTATTTATAACAGTTGGAAACCAGTTCATTTATGATTAAAGAACAGGGGATTGCTTTATCAATATCAAGGGTAACGTCCTTGATGTTTATTATCGTATTAATGCGGGCATGGGGCTGCGCGTATGATTGGGAAATATTGGAGATGAGCTGTTTTATATAATCATGAAAATCAATTTTTGAAATATTATCTGACTGGTACAGTTTTTCATGCACAAGAGCCATGGATCGTACCCGGTTTTGAATATCTTCAAATTGACCGCGGTATTTATCATCGGAAATGTTCATTGATTGGAGGTACAGCAAGCTGGAAATAATCTGGAGATTATTTTTTACCCGGTGATGGATCTCTTTTAATAAAATCTCTTTTTCCTGGAGAGATATTTTTAATTGTTCTTCGGCTTCTTTTCTTTTTGTAATGTCAAGAGCGGTAAAAACAACTCCCACTTCAAGATCCTCATTGTTTAATGGAGTGGAACACAATAAGATGTTTATTATGGAGCCGTCCTTCCGTTTCCACCTGGTTTCAACAGACCCGGTGCCATGTTCTTTTATCTGGGCATACTTGTCTTTTCCCACGGCAGCATAATCTTCGTCATTGAGATACAACATGCGGGCATTCTGACCCATGAGTTCTTCCTCTGAATAGCCGGTCATGTCATGCATCATTCTGTTTGTCCAGTTTAGTACCCGGCTCATAACAATCCCAATACCTGAAGGAGCTGCCAGGAATACACTTCTGAGCATTGCTTCTTTTGCTTTTAGTTCGGATTGAGACCGGGCCAGCTCATTATTGGCAGTCCGCAGCTCATTGTTAACCTGTTCCAGTTCTTCATTTGCTGTTTCCATCTCTTCCATAGCGCTATGCAGTTCTTCATTTGTGTTTTCGAGTTCCCAGTTTTTTTGTTTAAGAGCTTCTTCGCCCTGCTTTCGCGCTGTTTCGTCCGTATATATCGTGACAATTTCTCCGGAGGGAAGCTTGTACACATAATTCTCACGCCAGCCGGTAATTCGTTTGTCTGAATAGAACGTAATAGGATGATTTTTAGGAGTACCTGTTCTCCATACGTTTTGTAAGATGTCAAAAAAGCCGAATTCCTTAACTCCGGGAAATACTTCAAGAATACTTTTGCCTAAGAGGTCTTCTCTCTTGATTTTTTCTATTTCCTCGGCAGCTTTGTTAAAGTCAATAAAAATGAAATCATTTCCGTCATTAAGAGCTTTATAAATTGCAATACAGTTTTTTGAGTTTTCCGAAAGGCTTTTGTATCGTAATTCGCTCTCTTTTAACTTCATTTCCATTTCGTGCTTAACAAGAGCTATTTCGATTGTTGAGTGGAGTTCAACTTCATTTACCGGTTTTTGTATATACCCATATGGTCCTGTTGCTTTTATCTGTCTAATTGTCTCTTCGTCGGAATGAGCGGTGAGGTAAATAAGAGGAATATCGTATTTTTCTTTTATTTTTGTATAGGCGGTGGTTCCGTTTAATTCCCCATAAAGAACAATATCCATTAAGATGAGGTCTGTCGGATTTTTTTCAACAAAAGCAATGGCCTTTTCTCCTGAGGAGACTATTTCCGCGATTTTATATCCTTTTGTCTCAAGAATACTTTTTAGATTTAAAGCAATGAGCGCCTCATCTTCCACAATAAGGATTTTAGTTTTCTGCATACGGGACTCCATACGGGTGTAAAAATTAAAATGATAAAAGAGTTTCTAACCAGCTTTTTTCCTTTCGGATTTCCGCGGGAGTTTTATAGTTGTCAAGTAATTCCTTCCAGGTTTTATACCGGGTAAAACCGGAATATTGATGATAGTGTTTTACGTATATTTCCGTTCCATTTTTGCTTCTTTGCATATAGACCGTAACAAAACGTTTTGTTTTTATTCGATTAAGCTTATGGAGATAGATCCTGGATACATATATATCGTTAAATTCTATATACAGGGTATCTTCCCACAGTCTTTTTACCGCGGTTTTTAGTGACTTTTCTGTTTTCACCGCGTAGGTTTTTTCTACCTGCCGGGCTGTTCTCTTTTTAAGGCCAGGATGTTTTCCGGTTAAATGATCATTGATGGTTTCCGGTTTTTTTACTATAAAGGGATTCACCGGCAAATTGGCCGCGTCCTTTTTTTCACCGGGATCTTTTTTGTTTAACTGATTATTGATAGTTTCCGGTTTTTTTTCCGCGATGGGGGTTTCCGTTAAAGCGGCCGTATCCTTGCTGTCACCGGGATCTCTTCTGTTTAAAAAATTGTTGATGCTTGTCAATCTTCGCACCACAAAGGGGTTTATTGGTAACCTGGCAGTATCCTTGTTTTCACCGGGATTTTTTTCACCGGGAACTTTTTTCGGCAGCCGGAGGTTGGCCTTGTGAACTCCGGGGGGTGATTTTCCCGCGATAGTTTCTGTTTTTTTCGCCAGGGCTTCATCTTCCTTTTCCCAGGGAATTACCACAAAGGGAAGCAGGAAATCATTTGCCGGCAGTTTACGGTCGAGCATTGCGTATCCGTCAATACCGGAAATATCTATTCGTAATGGTTTTTTTTGAAATTGAGGATGACTTTGCATGGCTTTTAGAGTATCCAGGATAAGTGAACTTCCGGTTTTTGTATCCTTTGTGGCGGACAAACCAGCAGCAATAAAAATATTAATTCTTCCGTTTTTATAGGCGCGGGATTTTTGCAAACCAGCTCCGGCGAATAAATTCGCCAGGTATTGTCCGTAGTTTACGGAGTCTCCGGCATGTCCGCCCAATAGAGAACCTGTTTTCCCCATGCTCACTATAATTAGCGGCTCGCCCGGCATAAGTTGTGAAAGATCGGAATTATTCATGTTCTGTATTCGTGGAGTTCTGTGCGCCTTAGCGCTCACCATATATCTGTAATGCCCGATAGTATACATTACCTGGCCGGGCAATTTTTCTTTCGTTATATCCGGATGTAAAATGATAATGCTGAAAGCCGGATGTTGAGCCGCGAGCAGCAGACCTGGAATGAGTAAACTGATTATTCTTTTTTTATACTTCAACATACAGTTGTTCCATGTATGGCTTTAATCCCATTTTTCTCCAGAAACGGGTCGATTTTTTATTAGTCAGGGCCGCGAAGAGTTCTATACGGGTTATTCCGTTTGATTTGAACCAGTTTTTTGCTTCCAAAAAGAGCAGTTCTCCTATGCCCTGTTTTTGAAATTCCTCAAGAACAGCAACATTGTCGATATATCCGAATACCGGGCTTTCATACACTATTGGTTTCCGGTCAATATAGGCCAGGCAATACCCTGCAACCTCGTTCTCTTTTTCTGCCACGAAAACAGCTGAATCTTTACTTTTGAGATTTGCGCAAATAAAGTCCGCGAAAAATTCTTCATGATGTTCTTTTTTTTTGAAGCTGAGATCGTGTTTTTCGTGATATTTAACAAATTCTTTAAATACAACCTTAATTTCTTCCAGGTCCGAAACCCGGCAATTTCGTATTATTACCCTGTCCTTCTTCATAAATCAAACCCACAAAAATATTTTTTAGAAACGGCCTGTTAGTCTTCGCTATCCCATAGATCCGCTTCTTCTATCATTGTTTCAAACAGCTTTTTTCCTTTATTCGACAATTCTTCCTGTGGAGGCAGCTCTTCTCCATAATATCGCTCAAGTGCCCCAATGGCCCGTGATTTCGAATCAAGCCCATCGGCGTTATTGAAAAAGTGGCTCAGTAATTCTCTTCCACTGTTGGTCAATTTACTCTTGGTTATAAAATTGGCAACCGCAAAGAACGACTCTTTAAAATCTTCTTTTGGCATAAGATAAATCCACTCCTTTTGGTCTTTCTTCCGTATTTTTCCCGGCCACCCGCTGTCCGTACTTTCGAAATGTTCTTGCAAAAAATACCGGGAATTCAATATAATTTTACCGGTATATATTTGCAATCGTAATATTTGTGAATTTAATAGAAAAAACCGGGAGGAAGCGCAGCTAACGCTGCGCTAAGACAGGGGGTTAAGGGGGCGAAGCCCCCTTAACCCCCCTGCCTTAGCGGCGCGCTAGCGCCGCATCCATAAAAAAGATCATGATTAAAATTATCAAACTAATATGTTTTTTCTTGCTTTTTAGCTCTGCAATAGTGTTTTCCGTTCAGGCGCGGGGAAAACCCGGGATATATTCCCTGGATGGGGTAAGATATAGTGTTTTTGGGGCGCAAAACGCTCAATTCCGCAATAATGAACTTTTATATTTCCATAGTGTTTTTACGGAATCGGTCTCCCAGCTTTATGCCCGGTATAATGTTAAGATGCCTTCCCGGTTCCGGGTAACGCTGGCTTTGCGTTCAAAGATATTCAAGCAGCTTACCGGGATTAACTGGTTTGTGGCAGGTCTGTTTGACCCTGTGGAAGACGGTTTTTATTTTCAAAATCCCGTTTCTCTGCGGAGGCGCGGTATTCTCACCAGGGTTGTGAGGCATGAAATTACTCACCAGGTTATTTTCCGGGCCCGGGTAAACTCCGGAAAAAGCGGTTCCCGTAAAGACCTCTTCTGGCTCGAAGAAAGTTTTTGCGAAGCGCTCTACCCGGTTGAAAAAGGGAATATTCCGGCTATAGCTAAAACCATGAAAAAGTTCGGCTCGTATAATAGATTCAGGAAATATCTCTCTAAAAACCTGGCTTCTTCGAACAGGATCGTTAAAAAAAGAGCCTATGGCATCGCGCAAACCTGGGGAAGTTTTCTTATCAACCGCCTTGGCGAAAGGCCTGTTTTTGAAGTCCTCATTGGCGGTAAAAGCCCGGGGATTATTAAAAAAGAGTTTGTTTCGTTTAAGAAAAAGTATAATTGAGAAAGTGCGTCGTCTTTCTCTCTCAAGAAACTCTTTTTGCTTGCCCCCTTTCCCCCTTAGGGGGCACCATCCCCCCCTATCCCCCCGAGGGGGAAGAAGATGATGGAAAAAGGTTTCAAAACCCACAAAGGTACAGGGCCTTTCCAAAAACTCTTGCGCCCCCTCTGGGGGTTGGGGGGCCGACAGAAATTGACCCCGGTATATAAACAGTTTCTTCCGTATTTTTCCCGGCCATCCGGTCCCTGAGCGGAGCCGAAGACCCGGGACACCGATTACCTTACTTATTAGTCAAGACCAGCTTGCCATTAACGTCCCCCTGCATGCCCATAGATATATGAATGGTTTTGTACTTTTTAAAAGGATCAAAAAGCGGCATTACATCACGGTCTATGGTTTTGCTTGAATATTGGGTGGTCCGTTTTGCTCCGTAATAATTGAATTCTTTTATTGCCTGTATCAAGAGCGGAATATCTATCAGCAGGTGGTGTGGAGCCTCTTCCATATCCTTAAGTTCTTTATAAGATTTCAGATCCTTCAGGATGGGCCTGTTTCCTGTTTTTGCTGAGATGATCTCTTTTGCCAGGTCTTCGTTGCTGCTGACGTAATTTACATTTTTATCCAGAATATATGAGGGGCTGTAATATCTATACCCTTTTTTATGTGTTGTATAGCTTACTCCCTGGTGGGTTTTTTTTGAAGCTCCGCCTGTTTTGAATATGGCGGTGAGTACTTTTTTATCGTTTTTTTGCGCGGAGTATCCCAGGGAAAAACGCGGGTAGATATTATTTGTTTTGATTTCCATGCTGTGAAAAACCAGGGCCAGGCCTTGTTTGTTTCCAAAGTATGTTTTGGGATCTATTTTTGATGATTTGAGAAATCCCGAAACTCCCGATTTCATGGCTTTCCAGTTTTTCCCCAGGGAGTTTATACTTTCCAGCAGGTTCGACACTCCCAGTTTCTTCGAATAAAGAGTCAGCACGCTTCCGTTCGGGAGATTCTTTTCCCAGGCAATCTCTTCACTGTTTTTATCGGTCTGATTATTCTTTTCTTCTTTTTTCTTTTTGCTGTTTATGGTGTAAATATTTCCTGAGAGGGTTTCGCCAATGGAAAGGACCAGCGCCGCTCCTTCTCCTTCGATGAATCCTTTGAACATTGGAGCTGCCGCTGTTTTTCCCGGGTTTATATATAAAAGTATTTGCCCGTCTTCGCCCAGGTCGTTAAACGCGTTCTCCATTCCCGCTTTGTTTTTTAAAGAAGCTTTTTTGGGATTTGTTGCCAGGGCCAGGGATGCTTTCATGGTTTCCAGCTTGTCCGAAATAAACAGGAAATCATTCAGCATTACCATATAGAGATTGTCATTCCGGATCTTTATTTTGCTTACCCGTATATTTGAAAGTTTGACCTCTTCTTCCTGGTACAGTGTCTGGTAGTTTTTCGCGGAAACTACATTTGCCTCTCCGGGGTTTGCCGGCGCTTTCTCTACTTTTTTTGGGGCTTTTTTCTTCTTTTTCGCTACACTTACTTTTTCTCCGTTCAAGGCGGTAAATAGCCCTGCTGCCAGTTTCGATTTCAGGTTTGTGCGGGCAACAATTAACATTGAGCCGTCCTGCATTTTGGCCGCTCCTATTGATCCTCCCAGAAAAGATGGAATATCTTTAATGTCAAAAAGAAGTCCCGCTTTTAGTTCAAGGTAGTAAATCATATTAAACAGGGATTTTGATTCCGGCGTGGTTAGCAGGTTCGTCCATGCCTGGGAACTTGAAATTTCTTTTCCAAAATCGGATTTGGTGATTATATCTTTCAGCTCTTGCGGATTCTTTACCTCGCAATAGCTTGATACCTCCCCCGGAATAACCGACATGGAACTCTTAATAGAAGAACTTAAATTATAACTCGTTGAAAATACCACTATTGCCAGTGTTATTACAAGAATTAATGCCAGGATTCCTACTCCGCCAATAATAGCTATCTTTTTGTTCGACTTGATTTTTTCTAACAGGCTGCTCATAAGATATTTCCTCTCTTAAAGAAAGTTCAAGGTTCAAGGTTCGAGGTTCAAGGTTTTCTGCCCGGAGACTTTTCCCGGGAAAGACTTTGAACCTGTTTTGACTTTCTTTTCTATTTTTTCCCTGCTTCGCAGGGTCCGCACCCCTTGCCGGAGCATCTTCGCAAAACAGACCCCGGTGTCGACATAGTTTCTGACCTATCTGCCAACCGGCAACTGCTTCTTACTGATTACCCGGTTTTCCCACCAGAGAACTGATTATTTCTTCCAATGATTCTTTGTTTTCCGGTTTTAGCTTTGATTCTACTTCGGAATATATTTTCGACAATGATTGCGCGATTGCCAGCTCTTTTTTCGTGTATGCTTCTTCAACTTTCGATTTTGTTTCATGCTTTGCGACCTCGGCGAGCTCTTTTCCGCTTCCCCTCACAAGGGTTACCAGCATATCTACAAGTCTTTGCAGTATTTTATTTACCGCGTCCGACGCGTAGCCGCCCAGAAGCGCCAACAATGAGGGCGATAGCTTTTTGAGCAGGCTGCTGTCGGAGTTTGGTACTATAGAGTCCGCGAGAAAATTTGCCAGGATGAAACCGGCTATTATTCCCAGTATAAATCTGCTCCAGTAAACTGTGGAATACTTGGGGTCGAATGTTCTGTTTACGACATATTTATTTGCCGTAAAGAGTTCATAAAAAGACGCTCCTATTCCGGCAGACAGGACAAGATCCACCTGCTGCAGCAGAGATACCTCCACTTCCAGGGTCAGGAAGGCGGTAATTACATATTTCATTATGATATCGCAAAACAGAAAAGCCAGGCTTACTTTCAGCAGCCTTCTTATTAAAGGGATCTTTATTCTGCCGTTGAGCCTGTCGGTCGATTCTGTTGCTTCTATTGACCTGGGTGTTGCCGGCGCTACAGTATCCGCCAGCACTCCATGTATCCTGTTCAATATCCCTATATTCAACCGGATTATTCCTTCTATATCCGATTCCAGTATCTTTGACTGTTTTATTGCCGCGGCCGTTGGCTTTTCAGTCTCGGCCTGCAGTTCTCTTAGCTCTTTCAGGGGCTGGTTTATTTTTTCACCAATTTTGGCAATCTCGTTCCCTGCCCAGACCGGTATTTTTATCCCGTTCGATATGGCATAATGCGCCATTAACTCACATTCTTTTAATAATGACCTGGCAAATGATGTGGAAAAATCGTTTAAGGTGTGCCCCAGCTCTATGTTCATGAGTGCCTCGTGATTTTCAGGAATCGCTGAAATTGCCATTATAATGAAGGAAATGCTCTTTTAAAGCAAGTACTTTTTTTTGAGGGCTTTGTTCTTCTCCCCCTAAACATTAAACCGGAACAAGATCATATCCCCATCCCGCACAAGGTATTCTTTCCCTTCAATCCGGAGTTTTCCGTGTTCTTTTACCGCGTGCTCGCTTCCGTATTCAAATAGATCATCGCAGTGATATACTTCCGCCTTAATAAAGCCCTTTTTAAAATCGTTATGTATGATGCCTGCCGCTTCCGGGGCTTTACTCCCTTCTGGGTAGGTCCAGGCACGGATCTCTTTTTCGTTCTTCGTAAAAAAGGTCTTGAGACCAAGCATGGCGTACGCGGACCGTACTAACCGGGAAAAGCCCGATTCTTCTATTCCCACACTATCCAGGAATTCCCGTTTCTCTTCCTCGCTTTCCAATAGCGCGATCTCCGCTTCCAGCTTTCCGCATATTACCAGCACTTCCGAGTCTTCTTCCCCCGCGTATTCCTTTACCTGCTTTACATAGGCATTATCTTCCTCTATTCCCTCTTCGTCGATATTGCATACATAAAGGATCTTTTTCATGGTTATGAGATGGAGGTCTTTTATTGCCTCGCTTTCTTCATTTATAAGAGAGACTGTTCTTGCCGCTTTGCCCTCGTCCAGGGCTGCCTCTATTTTATCCAGGATCCCTGTTAAAAACGCTCCCTGTTTCAATATTGCTTTGTCCTGGTTCCGCGTCATCCGGTCTACGCTTTCCCTGCGTTTTTGTACGGTTGCCAGGTCTGCCAGGGCCAGTTCTATATTTACGATCTCTATGTCCCTTACGGGGTCAATGGTTTCATGGACGTGGGTTATATCGGTATCGTCAAAGCAGCGGACTACATGGATGATGGCGCTCACTTCCCTGATGTGGGACAGGAACTCGTTTCCCTTTCCCTCTCCTTTTGAGGCTCCTTTTACCAGGCCCGCAATATCGACAAATTCTACTATGGCCGGGACGCGGTTTCCCTGGTCTACGATGTCTGCCGCTTTATGAAGCCTGGGATCGGGCAGGGAAACCAACCCCATGTTGCGGTCTATTGTACAAAAAGGATAATTGGCTATTTCCACTGGATGCGCCGTCATCGCGGAAAATATCGTCGATTTTCCCACGTTCGGCAGCCCTACTATTCCACAGTTTAAACTCATTTTTTCTCTCTCTCTCTCTCTCTCAAGAAACTCTTTTTAAATAGGGCCAGTTTTCCGGGAAGAGAGACGTTGCGTGCAACGTCTTTACGGGTTGGTTTCCGGAGATTTGTCCCGGGTCAACACCACAGAGGGGGAATCCCAAATAAACACCGTGAGGGCACGGCACGCCGTGCCCCTACACGTACCGAATCCCCTCGCAGGGGCCGCACTCCTTCCCGGAATCTCCATAACCCTGGCCTGAAACCAGCCAGTAAAGGCGTTGCACTGCAACGTCTCTCAGAAACCAAACCTTTGCCGGAGCATCTTCGTAAAATAGACCCCAGCGTCGCACGGGGTTTCAACCCCGTGCGGGCTTCGCAGGAATGGGCCCATTTCTAAATCCCCGATGGAATTAGCCCATTGTAAACCGCAGTTTCTTCCGTATTTTTCCCCGGCTTCGCAGATGCTATTCTTTACCGATCACCGGTTACCCGGCCCACAGGGCCTCCGATTACCTTACCATTTTATCTAATATATCAACCATAAGCCGGTTGCTTGCCTCAAGATATTCGGTTTTCCGTATTTCTTCCGGGCTCTGAACATACTTGCTGTTGTCGAGTTCATTTGAGCAATGACTCAGTAGTTTTTCAACACTTTCCCCTGTTGACTCAAGATGAAATTGCAGCGCAAGAACACGGTTTTCATAAATGAACGCCTGGCTTGTACAGGCTTCATTTTCAGCGAGATGGACTGCTCCCTCAGGGATGTCGAAAGTCTCTCCATGCCAGTGAAAGGCGTAAAATGTCTCCGGAAAAAACTTTTCCCGGGAAGTTACCGGGAACCAGCCTATTTCCCTGTGCTGGTTCTGGAATACTTTCGCGCCTAAAACCTGCGCTATTAATTGGGCTCCCAGGCATATGCCAATAACTTTTTTATTTTCCCTAATCGCCTTTTTAACAAACATCTTTTCCTGTTTTAGCCAGGGGTATTCCTCTTCATCATGAATACTCATTGGCCCGCCCATTATTAGCAAAAGATCAAAATCCATTGCTTCGGGAAGAGATTCGCCGTTATAAAGAGCGGTTCCCTGTATTTCACAGTCATTTTTGGCTGCCCAATCCAGGATGCAGGCCGGATCTTCAAAGGGAACATGTTGTATATAATGTATTTTTTTTAATGTTTTTATCATAAGAACAATCTTGCCCGGAAACGACTTATGAGGAAAGAACTATTCTCCTGAAGAGGGTTACGATTATGTTAAATTTGCCCTCGCAAAAAAAGAATTGCCCTGACGCTCGAGAATATCTATGGTATACACCAGGAAAAACATTATGACAGCAGGAATACTTGACATACTTGACTCAGGAAGCAAAGATATCCCCATACATCTTGTTGGTGTATCGGGTACAGAGATGAGCGCGCTCTGCTCGTATCTCATAAACAAAAAATACCGCAACCTTACCCTGCATGATGTAAGCCGGGATTTTACCGCTTCTTTTGAACTGGCACACCGTTTTTATCCAAACAGCATAAAAAAAGAATACCGGGAAACCATGGGGCAGGCAAAAACCTTTCACCCCGCTGAGAGTTATCTACAGGATATTGACCAGGCCCGGTTTATTTTCGCGCCCCAGTCATGGTTCCTGTATCCGCAAAACGACCTGCTTCTGCAATACCGGGAAAAACTCCTTTTTTATACGGATATATGCTTTGATCTCTTCAAAGGAAAAATAATCGGTATCACCGGTACCGTTGGAAAATCGAGCACTGCCCTGTATACCGCGCTCTTAACAGGCGGCCTCCTCTCGGGAAATGACCGGGAAAACATTCTCGACCTTACCAGGATTGAAAATTCATCTCCCGGCGATATCCTGGTCTTTGAACTGTCGAACCGGCACCTTAAAAACGGCATCAGTCATATGCTGGATGTGGGAGTTCTTACAAATATCTGTCCAAACCATATTCCCGATCACGGCAGCCTGGAAGAATACGCGGCTGTAAAAAATTCAATCTTCCTTCATTCTCGAATTCCGGTTTTTAACGCCAGGAATCCCTACAGCAATCTCTCCATAAACTGCCCCCACTGCCAAACAGGGTTTTCATTTTTATACGATAAAAAAACGCATGCTGATAATCATTTCCACGCGGCTATTATCAACGGAACCGTTCAAATTCTGGACGAGTCTGTCTGCTCAATAAATGAGCTGCCTATGCGCTACGATCATGAATATGAAAATTTTCTCGCTGCCGCCCTGGCTGCCAGGCTCTCCGGTATATCGGCATCAACAATAAAAGAAAGAATTCCCCTGCTGGATAAAAAACCCAAATTTCGCTCACAAACAGATCATGATGGAACATATACGATTATCAATGACGCCGCTTCCTGCCTCCCTGAAAATACCAGGCGCCTTACGGAATCCTTAAATATGAATTTTATTCTCATTACCGGCGGGAACAGGCAGGCTCCTCTTGAAGATGAATTCGATTCCCTGGCCGGGTCTATCGCGCGGAACAGGTACTGTAAAAAAATATTTATCCTGGGTCCAATGACTAACCGGATCTCCGCCGCTCTCGAATCAAAGGGTTTTTGCAATTTCACTCCCGCGAACAACCTGGCATCTGCCGTTCAAGAGGCTGTGAAAGAAAGACGCAGCTCCGGCATACATACAATTGTGTTTTCTCCCGGCTGCGGTGTTGGAGATGAATATTCGGATAAATACGAACGCGGTTTCCTTTTTGAGCGGTTTATTCGGGAAAATAAATGATCAAAAGAATGTTTGATATCACCCTTACTCTTCTCCTTCTTCCAATTGCCCTGCCCCTCATGGTCCTGGTATTTTTCCTGGTTCTCTGCGCTATGGGGCGGCCGGTTTTCTTTACCCAGGAACGGGTGGGCAGAGACTTTGCATCCATCCGTATACCCAAATTTAGAACCATGACAGGCGGGGAATCGATTGGGAGAGGCTATCTTGAAAAATCAAGAATAACTAAAACCGGGCGTCTTCTCAGAACCCTTCATCTTGATGAGCTGCCCCAGCTCTTCCTGGTTCTGGCCGGGTCCATGAGCTTTGTTGGGCCTCGTCCGCTTCTGGAAGAACATCTCCGGGGTTTTAAAAATATTAAAAAACGGCAGTCCGTTCTGCCGGGTTTAACCTGCTATTCCCAGAACAAGCTCTTTAAAGAAAAATTCCTGGACCGGGAAGAACAAATAGAATTGGACTGCAAATACGTGGATAATGCCGGGCTGTTTACGGACTCCGGCATTATTCTAACTACCATATGGCTCTATTTAAGAAAAGTAATTGAAATAAAAAAAGATACTCACTAATATATCTCACAAATCGCGTATCACAAATCAAAGGTCCGGAAGGTTTTATATGAAACTGCCTATGTATTATATTTTTGGCGATCGCCCGGTTAAATTTATTAAAACTGAAGACGGCGGTGCAGATATTTTAGCCTATGATTGGGAAACCAATGATTTTATCAGGGATATGACCTATCTTTCAAAGGTCTGGTATGATGTGGAAGCCAGGAAAGTCACTGAAGAAGAGTTTAACGATCATGTTGAGAGCCTCCGGAAGAAAGAAGCGAAAAACCGGGAAGAGCAAATAACTCAAAGCCCAAAAAAAGTCATTAGCGGAAAAAAAATTATTATCATGATATTCTCAATCCTGGGAGCGCTGCTTTCCGGGAACCTGCTCTATATGCATTACGGCGCGCTTTCGGGCAGCTCCCTTCTTATGAATATGTGTTCCGCTTCCGGTATCTTCGATTGCCAGGCTGTTGCCTCAAGTTCTTATTCGGAGATTTTTGGGATTCCCAATGCCGCGTACGGGTTTTTCTTTTATTGTACCATTTTCGGGTTAACCCTTTTTCGCGGGGCCTATACCCGGATTAAGGACAGTGCTTTTTCCAAAGGGATCCTGGTTGTTACGGGCGCGTTATCGCTCGCTGCGGTCCTGGGAATTTTCCCCCTGGTCTATATTTCGATTTTTTTGATCAAGGGCTTTTGCCTGTTCTGTGTTCTTACCTGGATTATTAATATCATACTTTTTATTGCCATACTGGGGCTTTTCAAGAACGAAGAGGAAAAAACGCTCTTTAAATCTATCGCTGCGGTGATACAGGATTCAAAACCTTCTTTTAAATCCATTTACAAAGACAACAGGGTTTATCTTTTTGCTTTTTACAGCTTCATTCTTGCTATTGCCCTGGTTGCTTTTGACGGGTATGCCGGGGGAATCGCAGAACACAAAAAAGAACTCAAGAAGATGAAACAGGAACGTTCTATTTTTATGAACTACTTCAAGAACGAAACTGCCCATATCAATCTCGATTCCGTGCCCGTAATCCTGGGCAATCCCGAAGCAAAGGTCTCGATTGTGGAATATATTCATTTTAACTGCGGAGCCTGCAAACGTTCCTACAGCAAGCTTCAGTCCATGATTCCCAAATACGGCGATAAAGTGAAGCTCTATATTAAAAATTTTCCTCTTGATGGTTTGTGCAACTCCGCTGTAAAGAAAAGAAAGGGCGGCAACACCTGCCGGGCTGCGATATTATCCGTGGGGCTGCGGGACAATTGGAGCAGCTACAAAGCCTTTGTGGATTCCCTGATGCTAAGCGAAAACCGTTTTAACAGGGGCCTGCTTATGGACGCCATATCTGCTTCCGGGCTCAATACGGATGAGGCAAATAGTATCCTGACAGATAAAGAGATTAAAGTGCTGCTGAGAGAGGAAGTAAATGAAGCAATAGGCCTGGGTGTGAACGCGACTCCGACTATTGCCATAAACGGGAAGCTGTTTCCGGCGGGGATTATTCCGGAGAAGATTCTTGATGAGATAATTCGCATGGAGATGAAGAAGGTTTATGGGGAGTAGGGGTTTTTGGTTGGGTGCGTTCTTTTAAGAAAGTTCAAGGTTCGAAGTTCGATGCTTCGGCTCCGCTCAACACAGGGGTTCGAGGTTTTTTGCCGAAGGGACGGTTTTAGCGACGTTTTTGTGCAGGGCACGGCACGCCGTGCCCGTACGCGTACCGAATCCCCTCGCAGGGGTCCCTCCCCGGAATCTCCATAGCCCTGGCCAGAAACCAGCCAGTAAAGGCGTTGCACTGCAACGTCTCTCAGAACCAGACCCATGCCCGGAGCATCTTCGCAAAACAGACCCCGGTATCGACACAGTTTCTTCCGTATTTTTCCCGGCCCCGCAGGGTTACGACCACCCATAAAGCTACACAAGAGAGCATTCTCAACCAAAAATCACTAAAAAACCCAAAAACCGGGACAGATTTGTCCCGGGGCTTTTTTTATTTAAAACTTTACAGACCAACGGTCCTTTTATTATAATAACAATAAATATATAAAAAAATAATATTCGAGAGTAAAATAATATAGGAGAATAATTGTAATGGTACAGTTAATAAAGGCCAGGTCATACATTCATGTAGCTGACACAAGGCTGAGAACCATGTGCGGAATTCATGTAGTTCCGTTTAAAAAACAGATGCCCTTTTTAGACAAGGACCGGCACAAAGTAACCTGTCCGGACTGCCTTGCGTCAATCAGCTCATTCCTCAACGACGAAACCGCCGAAAAACAGACACCCTCTTCGATTTAAACGGTGATGGTGTGCTGCTTTGCTTCTGCAAACATCGCACACCATCTCACTGGCAGCCCTACCCTTTCCAGATATGATAAAAGGCATTCAAAACAGGAACAAATTCCTCTGTAGCTTTTTGCTGACCCGTTACACTGGGATGATTATCGCCGCTGGGATAATATAATTCATTCGGGTTGACAGCATCAACGGGACTGTCGGAAACTATATGTTTTACACTGGAATCCTGAACATAATGATGATTATTCGGATCGGTCAAAACATTATAATAGTCATAGGCAAAAACATTTCTATGCGCGTACCCTGCCAGCCAGCCATTGTTGAAATCGACAAGCCAGTTTGCCAGTTCTCTTGTTTTAGCCGGATTGTTGATATTCTGCTCCGGCGGAGGAATGATAAGAACAAACATCTTATCGGTATGCTGCGCGAAATAGGAGAGCAGTCCGCTATATATTGATTTTTCATCATCAATGGAATCCCCAACTTCACTGTTGGGATAACATGACTTAAACATAATAACTTCGTTTTCACCACCGGGATCACTAAAGGAATTTGAAAAATTAGCTCCGCTATAAGCTCCTACTGTAGTATTCGAGTAAACAGAAGACATAACAGAATCCTTAAACCAATCGGGCCAATGCACAGTATCGGTAGTGGAACCAATACTCTCCCAGCCATAATCGGAGTCAGTAACATAATAATTATTATTATTCAGTTCCTGCCCCAGTTTACCGTAGTTAGCACTAGTACTACTGGGCCCAGCACTGAGCCATTGCCGCCCGGTACTATGATGGATAAACATTAACCTCACTGTAGATGACGGAGCTGAAGAGTCAACATTGTCCAGAGTAATAACAGACCCGCCGCCATTATCATCACTATTAAAACATGAAACCGAGAAAAGCGCCATCGCAAGAACCGCCATAGAAGTGCGTAATTTAATATTCATATACCCTCCGGATATAAGTAGAAAATTTTAGTAAAAAGTATATTTTTTTGTATGCCGTTTTAAACCAAAAGGTTGATGGACATCGTGATGAGCAATAACAAACGGGGAATCCCGAACACCAAAACCATCTTAGTAATATATGAATTTTTGAGCGGAAAGTCAACAGGGGTGATAATTTTTTTCATATTTTTTCTTTTTTTTGCGAAATAACGGCAATAGGTTCAAGGAGAAAGGTACAAGGTACAAGGAAAGAAAAAAAATTCGCAAAAATTAAAAAAAAAATTTCATCAAAAGGCCTTCCCATTCGTCCTATTAATGAGGGGTTTTGTTTCTACTCCAAACTTTAACTTCAGGAGAATCGTTATGCACCTGGTTTATACTACCTTCAATATAACTCTGGAAAATTTCGCATTACTGCAATCTTCCGCCAAAACGATGGGCATTGCCCGAAGTCGTCTCGTTGAACTGCTTATCCAAAAGGTTATGGAAAAAGATCCGTTTGACTACAAGATGTTCGGTACTGTTAAATACCAGCTCTCTCCCCTTGAGGACGAGCCTGCGGAGAGCGGAGTCGAACCGTGGTATCACTGCCACGTCGTTTTTGACTCGTCGGTGTATGAAAATGCACTGGACTTACGTAAGGTCCATAAGTTGTCGGTTTCCGGCATCATTGCTTTCGCAATAAATAACTACCTGGACGATCTGCTGCTCTCCGAAGATCCAAAAGGGGATGTTGATAAGTATCCACACAACTATATTTTTAGTGAGGGTAAATATGACGGAATTAAAACCTTTGTCATGTTTTGGGGAGTTCCCAATCAGGAGACCCTGCAAAAGCTTGTGCTGAGCGA
>JAAENB010000317.1 GCA_024224995.1 bacterium
GTAAACAATTCCGAGATTTAAATATGTTTTTGCAACATAAATATCATCGCTTGCAACCCCTAAAGCCTTATTAAAATAAATAAGAGCCTCTTTATAACTATTCTGTTCACGATAATAACGCCCTATTGTCTCAAAGTCCTTAAAAGACCCTGTTTTATCGATATCCCCATGAATGTGCGATTTATAAAGATTCTCGGCTTTATCAATTTCAAATTTATCCAGGTACAATGATAAAAGGGGTATCACATACGCGCTAATCTCATCAGGACTAAGCTGTTTTTTCTCACTTAAAGCATCCACCTGCTCTTCAAGCAGCTCCAGTTTCAACTCCGGCAATGTATACTCGAAGCTGGAAGCAACCCGACTCTTTGCGTTATCCCATTCTCGAATATTCCCGGACTCAAAATGGAAGTCGGACATTTCTCGCATTTGATAGAGGTCGGAGGCACGACTGGTTATCTTTTTCAGGTTCTCATTGTTAACAATGAACACAATTGGTATACCGAATTCCGCCAGGGCATCTCGTGAAACATTCAACTCATTAATGATTTTTTCGGCATACCGGTAGATAAGAAGGTTCAGGTTGGAAACAATAAGCCCGTCATAGAGTTCTCTTTCCTGGGAATCTTTAACCTGAGAATATACCGAAGGATTGTCTTCTGAGAGGGCGAGGTGATGCAGTATTTTATTTTTGTTTAACACCAGCTGAAGATATAACTGAAATTGAACCTGCCGGACAACCCGTTCATCATCACAAACCAGGAAAACATATTTCCCTTTCTTATTCGAGAAAAACCGGGAAAGAAGACTTATCTTTTTTTCCGCGTCAATTGCCACGCTTCTTCTTCACCCGGATCATCTTTTTTTTCCAGTAAAATCTCTTTAACCACAGGATGCACATCAAACCACCCATCACCATTAAATCCCAGGATACAGAGATTATGCTTCAGGTCCATTGAACCCTTAACATCAAGGGGTCTTTTATTGGGATCATTATAACAATCAGCAAGGATCTTGTAATAATCTTCCGCCGACATGTCGGTCTTTTCGTTATATGAAATAGTGTTATAATAATCTGTTTTTAATACACTAAAACTAACGGAAAAGTCTTTCTTTGAAATTGCTTCCCGCCCGTCTTCAAGGGCATTATACGCAGCCAGGTGCAGCATTCTAAAAAGATCTCGAAGTACGCCGCCGCTCATACGGATAAACTGAGACAGAAGAGTTTTGCTGATTAAATGCTCCTCAACACGGCGGTACACAATACCGGCAATACTGTCAATACCGTTCTTAAAATCTTTTCCTTCCTTATCGTGGACCATTATCATAGGAAGCGGAACCGTATCATGGAATTCACTGCGGATAATATTATACTTCTGGTTGTAAACCAGGGAAATAGGAAAGGTGTAGATAAAACAACCAACAAGAGAGGTCATCTGCTTCGCGTTATTATAAAAAATATTTTCCGCCACTTCAAGATCAACCTTTTCCAGATCATCGATAATAAATATAATATTCTTTTTGTTAATTTTTCCCAGTTGCTGCTTTATTTCCCCCAGCAGCAGGTTACAGTTTAAAATAAGTTCGGGAAGATGTTTCCGTTCCTCACCTCGAACAATAGTTTTAAACCGGGCACCGGATTTAAAATCACTTTTAAGCTTCAGTCCGACGTTGAATATTTTTAAAAAACCTGTTCCAATATCGGCCTTTGTTTCAATCTCTCCGTTGATATAATTATACCGGACCTTTTCCGTGACAACGGTATCGAGCCATCCTTCAATATTTTTGACTAGTTTTTTACTGAGTTTAATTTCTTTATACTCATCCGCGAAAGCAAAAAGATTGGTCATAACGGAGATCAATATCTCAGCAATTGTCACGTTTGTGGGGTCAAGTTCATCAATAACCGAAAAAACATTTATTAAAAAGTCTGTTTCCAGCTCTTTTTTAAGCCTTGCAAGCTCGGTACTTTTGCCGCTTCCTTTAAAGCCCGAAAAAAGGATCTTTAAATCACGATTTTCATCAAGGTTTTGGAATCTACGAATAAGTTTCGATGTTTGATCATCTCCCCTGCCCGCCTTGGTCATAACATAATATTCATCATAGTTACCGGCATTCAGGGGACGAAGTTCCAGGGTTTTATCAATCGCGTTTAAGTCACCAGCCTTCATATCTGCTCCCAAATAAGATTATACCGAATATTTAATACAAATACAATCTTGTATAGTACTTTTTTATCACCCTTCAACAACAGTAACCTGCTTCCCTTCAAAAACAATAGCAAGTTTTTTAATATCTTTTACCCCACGCTCAATAAGTCCGGTTTCATACTTCTTCGACTCAATTTGATCCAATGCTTCTTTTATGGCCGCGTCAA
>JAAENB010000318.1 GCA_024224995.1 bacterium
ATGGGTCAAGCCAACCTCATTATCTCGTTCGTCATAAGGCATATTCGTCCTCCCTTTTATTAATTTGAAATATTTTTTAGGCCCTTATATATAGGACGAATGGGAAAGCCTTTTGATGAAATTTTTTTTGACTTTTTTTGCCAAAAATTGAATTTTTTTCAAAAAAAGCCGTTTTTTGCGGGGTTGGGACCTCAGAGCTCTTTATAGGAGTCTTTCTAGAAGAAAGACCTCAGAGCTCTTCTGTAGAGCTATTCTGAGGGGGAATGACCTCAGAGCTCTTTATCAGAGCTCAAAGACGCAGACAAAAATAAGCTTGAAATTTATCAAAACAGCCTTATTTATGGACTCGTTTATAAATTATAAATAATAAGAAATAATAAGAGAGAAAATTATGAGTAATGACGAAAGTAAAAGACCATGGGGATTTTACGATAACCTGGCCGATGAAAAGGATCATAAAGTAAAAAGAATCACGGTTTACCCGGGGAAGCGCCTTAGCCTGCAAAGCCATAATAGAAGAGCAGAGCACTGGTATGTATTTAAAGGAGAAGCCATTTTTACCCTTAATGACGATATAATTAACTTGAAAGCAGGAGATTCGGTTAATATCGGAATTGGGGAGAAGCACCGCATTGAAAATCCCGGAACGGAAGATATGGTTTTTATTGAAGTGCAGACCGGTGATTATTTTGGTGAGGATGATATTATTCGCTATGAAGATGATTTTGGAAGATCCGAATAAAAATTTGTAACAAAATTTTTTATTGTAATACTAAAGACAGGACTCTGCTATGTCCGGCTGCATATAAATATTATCAACAAAAATACTGAGGGGAGTTATCTCGTCTCTAAAAAGGAGGATGATCTTATCAATGATAAGTGTAAATGGAGTAAGTAAATATTATGGAAGTTTCCGAGCGGTTAATAATATCTCTTTTGATGTCAGGGATGGAGAAATAACGGGACTTCTGGGTCCCAATGGCGCCGGAAAAACAACAACCCTGCGAATGCTAACCTGTTTTTTTAAACCCAACAGCGGAACAATCACCGTGGGAGGACATCAGGTTGACGTAAATCCCTTTGAAATAAAAAAAATGATAGGATACCTGCCGGAATCGGCACCAATATACGGAGATATGCTTGTCTACGATTATCTCAAATTTGTCCTGGAGATCCGGGGAATTGAAGATCTTAAACGGATCGGGGAAATGGGAGAGTTATGCGGCATCCGGGAAGTGATGCATAAGAATATTAACGAATTATCAAAGGGATATAAACAGCGTGTGGGCCTGGCTCACGCCATGATCCATGATCCCGATATTCTGATCCTGGATGAACCCACAAGCGGACTTGATCCTAACCAGATAATTGAAATACGAAATGTAATTAAAGAGATCGGTAAACGAAAAACAGTAATTTTGTCCACGCATATCCTTCCTGAAGTGGAAGCGACCTGTGACCGGGTAATAATTATAAACGAGGGAAATATTGTAGCCAATGACGAGACCGGCCGGCTAAGAGAAAGCTTCAGGGAAGGGAGAAAGATCTATGTCAAAGTCGGGGGAACCGGTTTTGATGCCATAGCCGGGGAGATGAAGACGCTTCCCGGTGTTATTGAGGTGAATGAAACGGGTGAGAAGGAAGAGGCAGCGGGCGATTATTTATCACTGGTTATCCATGTGGAAGGAGCAAACGATATCAGGCCCGATGTATCCAGGTTGATCCATGGCAATAATTGGAACTTATACGAAATGACGGATGAACAGGTCTCCCTGGAGAATATTTTCAGGGAATTGACCATAGGAGGAGATAATGAATAAATATAAAGCAATGATCGCAATAACCAAACGGGAGCTGGCAATATATTTTGTGAGCCCCATTGCTTATATTATTATAACAATATTTTTACTGGTAACGGGTTTTTTCTTTTTCCAGGGTTTTTTCTTTTTTCATGGGTTTTTCTTTTTAGGCCGCGCGGAGATGAGAAGCCTGTTTGAACTATTCCCGGCCATGTTTACCTTAGTTATTCCCGCGTTAACAATGCGCTTGTTCGCGGAAGAGCAGCAAAGCGGGACTATTGAGATATTAATGACGCTGCCGGTAAAAACCATTGATGTGGTGCTGGGAAAGCTCATGGGAACAACCCTGTTTATCGCAGTAATGATATCGCCAACAATCGTCTATTTTTTTGTTGTCCTGGCCCTGGGTTCACCCGATGTGGGACCGGTCATTGGCGGATACCTGGGAACGCTTCTTCTTGGCGGGGCCTATGCTTCAATAGGAATGCTGGCCTCTGCTTTAACCAGGAATCAAATAGTGGCTTTTTTAATTGCCCTGGGAATGACTTTTCATTTATGGGTTATTGATAAATTAACCATGGTTTTACCCACCGGTTTAACCGGTTTTTTTCAAAACCTGGGAACTGTGTACCATTTTGATAATATCGCCAAAGGATTAATTAACTCACGGGACGTGATATACTTTATATCGATAATGGTGGTTTCAGTGCTCATAACAACAAAAATCCTTGCAGGGAGGAAATAATAGAATATGAAAAAAGAGAATCATTTGAATCAAAACGAAAAAGAAGGCGGAACTATCCTGCAGCTGGCGGTCTATTTAGTAATTATTCTTCTAATAAATATAGCAGGGATTGTTGCCGGTCTTAATTTCAGGATCGATCTAACAGGAAACGATCTGTATTCCCTGTCAGAAAAGAGCGCCGATGTTGTTTCAAATCTGAAGGAGAATCTAACGATTAAAGTCCTTTTTTCTGAAAATTTACCCGGACAATTTCTGAAAGTATCCACGCAATTGAAGGATCTTCTGGAAGTGTATGATTATGAAGGGAATGAACATTTCAGCTATGAGATCATTAGAGGAAAAGACCTGGAGGCACAGGCAAAGGATTATGGAATTGAGCCTTTACGAACCAGGGAAATTGTTGATGATGAAGAAACGGGACGAATCAGTTATATGGGAATCGTTATTCAGCACGCGGACCTGGTTGAAAAGATGCCCCGTCTCATCACTACCGAGGGACTGGAGTATGAAATTACATCCAGGATTAACAAAATGTCAACGAAAATTGACACGCTCCTGGGCATGAAAAAAGAAGAAATGGTAGAGATAACCCTTTACCTGGACAGCGCGGTGAGACAGCTCCCCATAGACGAAATCAATACCGTGGAAAAAAGAATTGAAGATGCCGTAATGGGAATTAATCCGCAAAATTACAATAAATTGAAGTTTCAATTGATAGATCCTTCCACTCAAAAGGAAGTGAGCATAATTAATCCGAAAGGATCGAATGAAGCGAATGAACCAAAAGAGGCGAAACCTGTCTCTGTTGCCGATCAATACGGCATAAACAAACTGGAATGGGCTGCCATGACAACCGCTTCAGGCGAGAAACTGGAAGCCGGTTCCGGGGTCATGGCAATTATCGTAAAAAAAGGCAAACGCTTCAAAAAAATTAATCTCAATGTGGCAAATATACCATTTACCAACAAGTTCATAATACCGGGACTTGAAAAGCTCGATGAAATGATTGGCAATGCAGTAAGCGGAGTTCTGGGAATAAATCAGCAAATAGGATATATTTCCGGTCATGGCAGTGTAGCGCTGAACGATCCTCGCGGAGCCAGGGGGCAGAATCCCCAGGGCTTGAAGTTTCTGAAAGAACTCCTTTCCGATATGTACGAAATTAAAGCTATTGACCTTTCTCAAGAGTCAATTAGTGACGATATTGGAACAATAATAATAAACGGACCTAAAACCGCTTTTACCGAAAGTGAACTGTTTAAAATAGACCAGTTTTTGCTGTCCGGAAAATCGGCAGTATTTTTTATTGATTCTTTTAATGAGATGCAGCTGCAGCGGGGGCAGCAGCCTGTTGTTTTTCCCGTAAATACGGGACTGGATAAGCTGCTTGGTCATTACGGGATAAGCGTAAACAAAGACATTGTACTCGATTCCAGCTGCCGGAAGATTCCCATACAGGGGGAATACCGGGAGTATTATGCCCTGCCCGTAATACAACAAGCGGGGATTAATATGGATAGTATAATAACAAAGTATTTAAAAGGAGCGATTTTCTTTAAGTCCTCATCCATCACCCTGGATGAAAAGAAACTGGAGAAACAAGGAGCAGAAAGTAAGGAGCTCATTAATTCATCCGGTGAAAGCTGGCTCATGACCGGGAGGATTAATTTTGATCCGCGGTTTATGTTTCCCGGCAAAAAAGAAGATATGAAGAGTTA
>JAAENB010000319.1 GCA_024224995.1 bacterium
GTGGTATCACTGCCACGTTGTTTTTGACTCGTCGGTGTACGAGAATTCCTTAGACTTACGCAAGGTCCATAAGTTGTCAGTTTCCGCAATCATCGCTTTCGCTATAAATAACTACCTGGACGATCTGTTGCTCTCCAAAGATCCAAAAGGAGATGTCGATAAGTATCAACACAACTATATTTTCAGTGAGGGTAAATATGACGGAATTAAGACCTTTGTCATGTTTTGGGGTGTCCCCACTCAGGAGACCTTGCAAAAATTCTTATTATAGACAAAATTAACTTCTGATACTATAAATAAAACCCTAATCTAACCCCAATCTGCCTCCGGCAACATCAGGAGAAGGGTAAGGTATGCCCGGACTGATATGGACTCCTTAAAAAAATGCCCTGATATAAACAAAACAAGTCAAAATCATGGCCAAAACCGCTAAATTCAGGCAAAAGACCTGTGGCAAACCTGTATATCAAACTGTATTTCCCATTGAGCTCTTGAAAAAACACAATTTCATTTGATTTTTTAGATTCCTTGACGATAGTTATCAACATATTTTGTTTACGGCTCGTCCTTAACTTAATGGCATTGGAGGCATGCCTCTCCCCTACACTTCCCCTACACATGTCAATTGCGGATTCCTATCCATTTCCGCTCCGGGATGTCTGGATTATCCCTGCTTGTATGAATGAAATAGTATTCTTTTAAAGAATTACTTTTATGCAGCCGACGATACTCTGTCATTGCTTTTTCGCCATCAGTACATTTCTCAATAATGGATATCTCTTCAATATGCCGTATACTATCAGAGGTAGTGTGAGCCTCAAGAGCCTCTACAACAAGCCATTGATCCGGATATGTTTCTTTAACTTCTTTCCATTTCATTATTTTTCACTCCCCCGATATCCACGAACCCACAGCTCCGCATTCCAGCCCAAAAGGAAGATAACCCGCGAAGCCGAGAATGGGCATTTCGAAGATGAGGAAGCGGTGGACAAAGGGGACGGTGTAGACCCATTTGGCAACGCTGTAGAAGTTCCAGAGTTCCCAGAAAAAACCGCACATGAGAGCCGCGAAGATGAGGAGTCCAAACCGCTGCCAGTTTCCCTGGGTAAGGGGCGTAATAATGGTATCTTTGCCCAGGAGCGTCTGGACCGAAAGCACAATCAATAAGGGAGAAACCCATGCAAGGGGAAAGAGGAACTGGGGCCAGATCCCGATGAGGATGAGGCTTGTTGACGCGGCCAGGAGTAAAACTATCGCCGTTGCCCGGGGAAAGGGAAGCGGCACAGTAATGCCTTTGGTGAACGCGTTCTTGAACCGGGGAAAGGTGGCCAGAAGATCGGCAGCACCCAGTACACCGGGAAGAACCGTGGAAAAGGCAATGGTGGCGGCAATGGTGTAGGCGAGCGGGGTAAGATGGTTGACCCCCAGGTAGTGCCAGTTCTGGATAAAGCGGTTAAGGAATTCAAAGAACCACCAGTAGAGAGAACTTAAGGGGAACAGTAGTAAAAAATAAACGGTTCTGTCTTTAAGCATGCAGGAGCCTGAACGCATCTGCGTAAGCGCGTTCAGCAGGATAATAAACCCGAACCAGAGCGGGCTGTACAGGTAGACCTGGAAAGGCGCGATCAATTCAATCCTGGTCCATGAGAGAATCCACGCCACAATAGACAGGAGAAGCCCGGCCCATCCCCACCAGGGAAAAGGATGCCGCTTTGGGGAAACATAGCCGGGATCTTTACGGTAGCGAATAAACATAACAATAAAAGGAATTATTGGAATAATGATGATAACCGTAAAAATAAAAAAAGCGGTCCATGAAAACCCGGGCTGCTGAATAAAATCGGTCAATGGCGGAAATTGCAGAAAAGGGGCCAGAGGCTTTTCCTGTAAAAGAATACCCAGAAGAGGGAGGCTCAAAAGAAGTAAGACTGATATAAAAATTCCCATGATGTTTCTTTTTTTGTTCATTGTTTCTTCCTTTTTCCAGGTATGGATAATGAAAAGCATATAAAGGCTTATTTGCTTGTTGTGTCAAGGATTATTCATGTGGCTCCCCGGAGAGAGAACTCCGGGGAAAACGCGCGGTCTCTATCCGGTTATTCTGTTTCAAGAAAACTGTTTGCGTTCCTTGCGCGGTTCTCGTAATCAATCTGTAGTGACTTGCCGTTACAATCGAAGTTGATAACATTGCCCGGAAAACCGGAGGAGCTGTAGTTGTTGTTATACCGGTCATAGTCTTTGAGATCAAGAGTTTTAAACCCCTGCCACACCGGGCCAACCAGGCTCATGAAAAGACGGCCCTGGGACGGAGACTGGTACGTGACCGAAAGACCCAGGCTGGTGATCTTTGCTGAACCTATGGAACTGATAAAATTCTCAAAAGAGCCGTAATCGGCTTTTCTGCCCATTTCACAGATCCAGATATTCTGCTTACCGTCGGCAACGACCTCAATGTCGGTGAATTTATCTTTGTATTCGTCAAGGGTTTGCCACGCGTACCCATTTTGCGACCAGAGCGCCAGGTAGCCATTGTTCTTTTTTACGAATATCCAGCCGTTCTGTTCAATGGTATGAGAGCAGTTGGAGCAGGTCTCACCGTGGGAACAGTCATTACCGCCGGAGTCAACTTTATCGAATTTCTTTTTTGGAAGCCAGGCGTGGGTGTAGAAATTCTTGTTCGTAAGATAGAGCCCCGGCATGGACGAGATATTGTACATGATAATGGCAACGTTCTTAACCTGGGCAACCCGGGGCAGGTTTCCGGACCCGGTCCAGTAATTGGGAGAGCCGCCGTCATCAAGCAGGTCATTTGCGGGATGGGTGGTAAAACAGAGCGCTTCATCGCCAAGAGTGGCCTGCCAGATGTGCTGCTGGTCACCGCCGTAGCCTTCCCGGTAGTCCTGGGCCGAACTGAGCATATAATCGGGGGTGCGGTATGTGTAGATGTTTACTTCGGGACGCATATTCCTCGTTATGTCTTTATCGCACACCAGGGCCAGGGCAGGGAGACCATTAATGGCCCGGGCCGTATTGATGATATCTTTATTTTCTTTAAAGGCTTTCAGCTGGTTGTTTTCCCACCAGTTGTAAGAGTCCAGCATATTTGCAAAGAGATTGATTGTGAGGCGATGGGAATAGGCTTCAAGGGTGAGGAAGGTCATGCCGTCTTCCAGGCTGTCGTAGCTGAGACCCCATTTTTCCGCTTCTTCGATCTTAATGCCCATGCGCTGTTTGTTTTCAAGAATGGTATTTGAGTCCGCAGCCATTTCGTATAAAACAGCGGGAATTTGATATTTTTCACTCGTTGCCAGGGAAACAGCACCCATGCTGCCGACACTAAAAGTGTTCATGCCGTAAACCAGCTTGTAAACGGCTTTTGTGTCTTCGTCCACGCCCCGGGTTTTGTCTTTGTAATAGGTACGGCCGTGAGTGGAGCCGAAGGTGCCCTGGAAATGATTGAGAGCCATGTCCGCCAGGGTACAGTCGAGAACCATTGTTGCCAGGGAGACGATCTCATCGTCGTCGCAAAAGTCGATGAGGTTCATGAGAGCGGCGATATCTTCCTGGTAGTAGACATTGGAGAGCCATTCGCTGTACCCCGTTTGCAGCCGCAGCTTGAGCCAGCGCATAACGCGGGGGCGGGATACTTCCATTATGGTGGTTCCGGAGCGGTTTGAGTTGGTAAAGATCTCGTCCGGGTATAACTGGCCCGTAAGGTACGCGCCAGAGGCGAAAAGGATAAAGTGGTTTTCCGACCAATAGCACATGCTGTCGTTACGGGTATTGACCATGCCGTATTCGTCGGGCCAGTACTTGAAATCAAGAACAGCGTCTTTAACCCGGGCGAGAAAGTTTTCACTGAGCATGCCGCTTGAGCCGAACCGGTAAACAACCCGGAGCAGTCCATGAAGGCCAAAGTCGGCGCAGTCTTCTCTGGCGATAATTTTATTGATGCTGTGTTCCATGCAGTTTTCATTGGGCATATGGCCCAGGGTCATTCTGGCGGCTTCGGAATAAGGCCCGTTGCCCGGGTTCGCGGCGTTAAACTCCAGGTATGCCATGCGCCTGGTTTTATAATCCGGGGCAAAGGGAGTGTGGGAATAGCTGTCTTCAACCCGGGTAGTTGGGTAGTTATGGGGAACCGGGCCCAGTTCCAGGGACTGGGCCGGGATGTTTGGGTTTGAAAAAGCTCCTGGTAGGGGTGAGATGCTGTCGCAGCCTGCTGCAGTTAACAGGCATAAGAGATTCAGGGTGATAAATATATGAAGAAATATTTTTTTCATGAGATCCTCCTGTAGAATTATCGTATTATAATAAAATAGAATTTGCGTGCAAAAAATGCAAGATAATTATTAAGGAGGAGGAGTTTTTTTTATTAAGTACAGGCAAAATAAAGAGATTGACCGTTTTAAATGCTATAACAATAATCGGATAATATTAATATAAAACAGGAGGAATTTTATGAAATTCTTTATTTCAGCCGCAACACGTCTTTCCGTTTCATTTTCTTCTTTGTCCGCGAAAATTTCAAAGACAAGAAAACAACGATTTTATTGTCTTATTTGCCTGGTCACCCTGGTTCTTGCGTATGGCAATCTGTCAGCAGAATGTCCCAAAGGGGTGGAGGAGCAGGGTAAAATGATGGTTTGGAGCGATGACTACTACAGCAATGCGGTGTCATATATAGAAACTCGTTTAATGCATTTTAGGAACGCATTTCATAAGAGGATAAATGGGCAGCATGATTCTAAATACGTAACAGTTATAAAAAAATACCATAAAGATATTCTTGGGCAGCTAGACCCCTATGGAAGAGGGGAGACTTGTAATCGGGAGCTGTTTGAAGTGGTAAAAGGTGTAGGATATAACGATCTGGATTATACCAAAGCGTCAACTGCTAACCTGATTAAAAGTTTTTATCTCAACGCTCTTATCAAGGATGTGAAACCGAATATGAATAATAAAGATCTAAAATTACATCTTAAGAAGCATAATGGTATTAAATACTATAAGTACGTCACAAAATGTAGAAAAAATACAACACCCTATGACTCGTACATGATTTACTTCGATAAAGGAATAGCTTTTAATAATCTATATCCTTCAGGGAATAAAAAAACTTCTACCTGCAATAAGAGTAAGAAAGAAATATTTATGATTAAAGATGGTACATATATATGCAATATAACAATGATAAATGATTTGTATGTTAAGGAGGGGGCTCAATCGGGGCATATCACTATTGCGAGACAATTTGTATTGAGACTTGCAGGGGAGGTGACTTTCAAGAAAGGGAAGATTGCTATGTTAAATAACCGCAGTGGTCACTACACGCCATCAATTGAAGAGTTAAAGAATGCTTTTAGAGAGCTCAGGAAAAAACATGGTGTTAATATTTTTGACCCAAATTTTCAACTTATAGGCATAGACTTTGGTGACCTTGGTCAAGTTCTGGGTAAAAGTGTTCTGGGCGGAGTAAATATGAAATAAAAGCTGCACTCTAATCGAAAGAACACTCTTCTCCTGCTTTGCAACAACAGGAGAAGGGCTGTTGCGGTTCCATTCCATCGGGGACTGGGCCAGGTGCTTGTTGTGGCGGAAACACCGGCTTTTTTCTCCAAAAAATTATTTGAAAATTTGGTTCTTCCATAACCCCTCCCCCCCCCGGGACAAAAGAGATATAAGTTTTCATTGGTAAATCCATAAAGATTAATTCCCTTGCTTTTCATTTATCCGGCTGGCGTTCAAAATGGTTAAGTGGAAAATGGAAAGAACACCCTTCTCCTGCTTTGCAGCAGGAGAAGGGTTTAAAGAGGGTAACAATCTTAAAACAATCTTATAGTCGTACTATCTCTTAAAAACTATTACCTGTTTTTATATATTGCACGCAAATAATGCAAGAACTTTTTATAACGTCCGGACGGTTTTTGACATTTAATTGTTTTTTACTTGCATTTATTTCATGCAATAGCTATTGTTGCATGAAATAAGGGAGGCGGCGATGAATAGAAAAACTGTCGGAACGGGAAATAAGTTAAAATTATCAACAAAGATCGGGTATGGATTAGGGGATATTTACGGCGGCGGAGCCCTTATGATAATGGGGTTCTATTATCTAAAATTTCTTACTGATGTGGTGCTCATATCGCCAATCCTGGCGGGGGTAGTGGTGTTTGCCAGCAGAGCATGGGACGCGGTAAGTGACCCGGTAATGGGGATTATTTCCGACAGGACACGAACCAGGTTTGGCCGAAGACGGCCTTTTTTTCTCGCGGGAGTTGTATTAATATTTCTGTCTTTCTTTTTATTGTGGTACCCGGTAAATTTTGACAAAGAAATGCACCGGTTTATTTATATGCTTCTGGCTTATATCTTTTTTTCAACAGTTATTACCATGGTAATGGTGCCGTATAATGCCCTGGCGCCGGAGTTGACTCCTGATTATAACGAACGTTCATCACTCATGTCAATCCGGCTTTTTTTCTCCCAGTTTTCTTCCCTGGTCTGCGCCGTGGTTCCCATGGAAATAATAAAAGCGTTCCCTGAGGATGAAAAAAAGGGCTATGTTGTAATGGCTATTGTTATTGGACTGTTTTTCGCGATCCCCTTTATCGCGACATTTTTTTCAACCAGTGAAAAAGAACAATTCCGGAAGGATCTACCGCCTATAAATGTAAAAAAGACATTTACCGAACCCTTTAAAACACCCACGTTTGTGCATGTGCTGTTTATGTACCTGTTTGCTTTTGTGGCAATGGACATTGTTATGACAGTAACAACGTATTATATGGATTATTATTTAAAAAGAGGACCGGAAACGGATTATGTACTGGGAGTGCTGGTGGTGTTACAGGTTATTGCGCTGCCCATATTTTACTCCCTCAGTAAAAAGGTCGGAAAAAAGAAGACGTACCTGGCAGCTGCCGGTTCCTGGGCTCTATTTATGTTTTTTGGCTTCCTGGTAACGGACCAGGCTCATATTTCGTTTATATACATTTTTGCCGGGCTGGTTGGCTTTGGTACGGGAGGACTTATCCTTGCGGTTTATTCCATATTTACGGATGTACCTGATGTAGATGAGCTCTATAGCGGGGAACGTCGAGAGGGATTGTATTCCAGCCTTTTTACTTTCTTAAGGAAAATGAGTACTGCCCTGGGGATATTAATCCTGTCCGTGGTAATGCAGGTTGCGGGGTTCGTAAAACCAGTTGAAAAAATGATAAATGGAAAACTTGTTACAATAAAACAGGCCCAAAGCCCGGAGTTTCTCATGGCGCTTCGGGTATTAATCGTGGTTCTCCCTATTTTCTTTTTAATCGCGGCAATATATAACGCGAGACGATTTTCGTTAACCCCGGAACTGCACGGGCGATTAAAAGACCATCTCGACAAAGTTCGCGACAATCCGGAAAACCGGAAAGATCATGAGGAAGAGTCTCGAACAATAAAAGATATGCTTCGGGGTTAAATTAAAAAAAAAGTTCTTGCATTTTTTGCATGAATAGTGAATATATTGCATGGATTCTTTGCGTTGGGAATAAATAATGCTGATAGAAAATATTCAAGATCAAAAACCAAAAGAAAAAATATACGCCTCATTTGGGGAAATAATGCTCCGCCTCTCGGCGCCCGGGTTTGAGCGGCTGTTCCAGTCTCCCTCTTTTGACGCCCTTTTTGGCGGCGGAGAGTCGAACGTACTGGTGAGCCTGTCTCTTCAGGGGCAGAAGACCCGCTTCATTAGCGCTCTGCCCAACAGCGAAATAGGCCATGCCTGCCTGCGAACGCTTCGAGGGTACGGCATTGATGTATCGCAGGTATATCTCGACAAAGAAGCACGCATGGGGCTCTACTTCATGGAAAAGGGAGCAAACCAGCGGCCCTCTCAGGTTATTTACGACCGTGACAATACCGCCATCAGTACTATTAAACCAAAATCCATTGACTGGGAAACCGCCCTGGAAGGGTGCGGCTGGTTTCACATAACAGGAATAACCCCGGCTCTTTCTGCCCGGGCAGCCGATGAAGGGATAAACGGACTGGTCAAGGCCCGTGAAAAAGGACTTATTGTTTCCTGCGATTTAAATTACCGGGCAAAACTCTGGA
Organism: bacterium; assembly: GCA_024224995.1. The sequence continues at coordinate 8,104 of JAAENB010000319.1, forward strand.
ATTATGGCGTAAAACCAAAGGAGATAATGTCCCGTTATGCTAACATGAGTGATATTCTTATTGCGAATGAAGAAGACTGTCAACGGTCTCTGGGAATTGATGTTGATATCGATTTTTCCGGGGACCTTAACAAAGACCGGTATCGTATTCTGGCTGAGCGGGTTTTGGAAGAATACCCCGGAGTAAAGGGATTGGCCATTACCCTTCGTGAAAGTATATCGGCATCACATAACAAATGGAGTGCCTGCCTCCACGACAGGGAAAATTTTTATCTATCCCGGGAATACGATATAGCCAATATCATCGACCGGGTGGGAGGAGGAGACAGCTTCAGCGCCGGACTCATTCACGGTCTCTCTCATCTCCCCTCAACGCAGGAAGCCCTTGACTACGCCGTAGCCGCCTCCTGCCTCTGCCACTCCATCGAAGGAGACGCAAACTTAAGCACCAGTGCGGAGATAGAGAACCTTTACCAGGGAGACGCATCGGGGAGGATAAAACGCTGATTACCGCCCCACGAAACGGGGAAAAAATATGGAAGAAACTGTTTATATAAATGGATCGGTTTCAGCATGGGGCTACCCGGGGTTAAAAACCCCGGGCTGCATAACTACACCCCTCCGGGGTGTTTCTGGTATGGGACCGAATCGCCCACAGGGCATTGGTTGATCATTGGTTGATGCCGACCCAGGACAGAATAGCCCCAGCGGGGCGACGTATTGTAGCTCGGGGTTTCAACCCCGTGAAACAGAGCATGGCCCCGGTTTTAAATCTTAGTTTCTTAAGAGTGCGGACCCTGCGAAGCAGGGAAAAAATAGGTCAGAAACAAAGCTGCATCCGGCCTTGAAGTAGTATGGGCTCTTTGGGTTGTGAGGACTGTTTGAGCGGATGCGAGTTCCGGAGCAATCCAAAGAGCCCATACTACTTCAAGGCCCGCGCACAAGCA
>JAAENB010000320.1 GCA_024224995.1 bacterium
ATCACCCTTCAACAACAGTAACCTGCTTCCCTTCAAAAACAATAGCAAGTTTTTTAATATCTTTTACCCCACGCTCAATAAGTCCGGTTTCATACTTCTTCGACTCAATTTGATCCAATGCTTCTTTTATGGCCGCGTCAACGGAATCATGATCCTCCGGGTCAACGGTTTTAAACTCAATCACATACCCTGTTTTAGCGGTATCCCGGGGAATGACGCATATATCGTAGCGGCCCAGGCCCGACTCTCTGTTTGAGGAGACTTCATGAGTATCGGAAAGCCACACCAGGAGCCCGGCAGTAAAGGCATGATATACTTTTTCCGGCTCGCCGCCAAAGTCGTGATAACTAAAAAGAGCCAGGACAATTTTCCGGAAGAGCTTGCTGAAGTCTTTAATCCGGCCCGCGATTAAAGCGGAAAGCATCTCTTCAACAACACGGCTTTCCACGTGATCGGCAAAATAGTTTTCAACAATAGCGGCAAAAACCCATGACAATTCCTCATTTGGAATGGAAAGCTTGCAAAAAAATTTTTTCCTTTTTTGCTCTTTGCTCGTAAACTTAAGATACCCGCTCATGAGAAGAAAGCTCCAGAGCAGGTCATCTCTCCGTTCAATATCCTCATACACAATATTATCTTCAACCGGCTTTTCCAGGGATTCCCCGTTAACCAGCATCTCCAGTTCCCGGTTCAGCTCCTTGCCGCCCTTAGTGAGATAATACTCAATAAGTTTATTATCGGAAGTGTTAACCCAGTAGGGTTTAAACTCCCCCGATTCACTTGAAACATAACAAATAATGGACCAGGGATTATAAATTACCCCGCTGCCGAAAATATACCCGTTATACCATTTTTTTATATCAGCCAGCCTGTTTGTTTCATCAAAATAACGGGCCATTTCCGCGACTTCTTCTTCGGTAAAACCGAATTTATCACTAAAACCATCTGCCAGCAGGGTATATACACCCAGGTTGTTGAGGCCGGAAAAAATGGATTCCCTGGCGATCCTGAGAATTCCCGTTAAAACTGACTTTTCAAGGTATTGGGTTGTATCTTTTAGCCCGCCGGAAAGAAAATTCCGCATAAAATTAACGATATCTTTATAATAGCCATTAATATAGCCTGCGTGAATAGGCATGTCGTACTCATCAATAAGAATTATAACTTTTTCGTTGTAAAAACGGTTTAAAAAAACAATCAGCTTATTTAATGACGACTCATAATCCGCAAGATCTCCCTCAAGAGACTTTACGGTATCAAAATAATCTTTTTCCTCTTCATCTAAAACATCAGCATCAAGGAGATATTTATGTTTATTATATTCACTCTGAATAAGATTTTTTATCTTTGAATAACACGTTTCCCAGTCCCCTTCCTTGATATCTTTAAATGTAATGAAAATAACCGGGAATTTGCCCTGTTTCTCCGTATATCCCTTACCCTGCTCCATAATAGCAAGGCCCTCAAATATCTCGGGCTGGGGCTCCCGAAAGAGGCCGTTTACTTCAATCCTGTTGGCAAAGAAGTAATAGAGCATGGAAAGATTCAATGTTTTACCGAATCTTCTTGGGCGGGGCACCAGGAGGACTTTATCGCCCTTATCGATTATTTCTTTAATAAAAAGGGATTTATCAACATAATAATAATCTTCTAATATAATGTCCCTGAAATCGGAATTGCCCACAGGCAGCTTTTTCTTATTCATAATATCCCAATCACCCGCTTTCTTCTTCACTCTTCTTTTTTTTGATTCTCCTTGAAATATAAATAGAAAGAAAGGGCATTGCAATAGAGAGCAGAGACCCGGCAATAAGGAGCGGAGTGAGGTTCGTACCGATAGAACTGGAATTAGGGTTATACCCTGTTTTTATTTTTAATATTTTACCTTTTTTCCTTGAAAACATATGACCTTCCCGGATTATTTAGTTATATTAGCAAACAATAGAAGAAACAGAAACTTTTGACAAGTATTTTACGCAAGAAGCTCAAAAAACCAATAAGGGCAGCAGTTTAGACTATCGGGTTTCATAACAATGTCAGGGAATTAGTCCTGTCTTTCCGGAACAGGAGCCACGGAAGGCGACGCCCAGGTGCAAAACAGGACGTTTTTTCACCTGGGTGGAGGAAAGACAGGACTAATTCCCGAGCGTACCGATTAAATCAGACTGTTCCCGCCAAGAAACCAATGACAGAAAAAAAAGAAAAAAAGAAATTCAGCCTGATAATCATAGCAAGGGGCTTACTGTTAACAACTCTGTCTGCCCTGCTGCTGCGGGCAGCCTATCCGCCCTATTCATTCTGGATACTGGCCATACCGGCAATAGCCCTGTTTTTACATTGCATCGCCCGGGCGAAGCGCCCGTTTTTAACCGGGCTCCTCTTCGGCACCCTGTTCCAGACCTTTCTTACCTCCTGGTTATTCAGTATCCTGTACAGCCGCTACGACCTGGGGATAATTTTATCGGTCCTGTTCTATTTTTTATTGATCTGCGTAATTCCATCCCTTATGTTTGGGATTTTTGCCGTGGGGGTACGGCAAAGCCCCCTATCCCCCGGTGGGGGCACCATCCCCCCCTTAATCCCCCCGAGGGGGAAAAAAATATTAGAAAAAAATTCCCAATCCTGTACCCATCCGACCACTCTTGCGCCCCCTCTGGGGGTTGGGGGGCAAGCTGAAACAGACTCCGGGGTAACTGCAGGAACTGTACTATACATCGCGGCTTTTTTTACCGCAGCAGAGTGGCTGAGAACGACATTTTCACCGGAATACGGCTGGGGCCACCTGGCATCGATATTTTACCGGGAAACAGAGATCTTATTTTTATCATCAGTGACGGGAGGCGGAGGACTGAGCTTCCTGGTAGTCCTGTCAGGAGCGGCGCTTCTGGCATGCTGTTACCGGTTAAAAGAAAAAGATTATAAACAGGCAGGAATATATATTCTTGTACCGGTGCTGCTCTTTTCGGCAGCGGCGGAATACGGTTACCTGGCAGTAGAACCGGCGCGGGAACCGGGCATGAGCGAGGCAGGCATTATAGACACGGCAATAATACACCCCGGCATAGTACAGGCCCGGCGCTGGCGGGAACAATATCACAAAAAAAACCTGGCTTTGTACCGGGATCTTTCAATGCAGGCTTTTGGGAATGAACCGGTATCAAATAAAACCAGGCTCATAGTATGGCCGGAAACAGCAGTAACCTATAATCTCCAGTCTCATGAAGAGGGGCTTGAAGCAATCCGGGAAATAGCGCGGCAAAATAATTCCTGGGTGCTGGTAGGAACTCCTTCTTACCGGGGAAGCGGAGAAGGAAGAACGTTTTACAACTCGGTCTTTTTATTCTCCCCGTCAGGAAAAAAAACAGCCCAGTACGATAAAAATCACCTCCTCCCCTTTACCGAAAAAAAGATAGCTTTTCTGAGTTTACTGGCCAACCATGACAGCAAGCTGTACGAACCCGGCACAGCAGCAGGAATAATGACAATTAAGGGCAGCACGGAAATCAACCTGGGACCGGCAATATGTTATGAAATATGTGTATCATCCCATATTCATCGCTTAAGAAAAAAAGGAGCCGGAATACTCATAAATATATCAAACGATGCCTGGTTTGGAAAAAGCAGCGAGTCCATACAACAGGTTTCCATCCTGGCGCTCAGGTGCGCGGAATTCGGCATCCCGGCAATACGGACATCGGGTTACGGCATCGCGGCAATTCTTGACCGCTACGGCAGGATACGCGGGCAAACAGCCATTGACGGGAAGACAGTTTTGCGCAGGGCAGTAAGCAGCCAAACATCAGAACAAACGATAGCAGGAACATATAAAGACTGGTTTATTTTGTTATGCGGTCTTTATGTCACGATCTTTTTAGTACGGAGAAAAAAATGAAAATAGCCTATTTTGACTGCTTCGCGGGGATAAGCGGCGACATGATACTGGGGGCCTTAATAGACGCCGGGCTCAGCTTAAATGAACTGGAACGCGAACTGGGAAAACTTAACCTGCCCGGGTATACCCTGGAAGCCAAAAAGCTGAGTAAAAACGGCATCACCGGAACAAAGCTGAATGTAATAGTTTCCGAAGAACCGGATCACGCATGGGGTCACCGGACCCTGGGAACGATCAGTGAGATAATTAATAACAGCGGCCTCGATGATGAGATAAAACAACAGACCATAGCAGTCTTTACCAGGCTAGGGGAAGTGGAAGCAGCAATCCACGGAACAACCATAGAAAAAATTCATTTTCATGAAGTGGGAGCCGTTGATTCAATAGTAGATATAACAGGGGCCGTAATAGGACTTAAACTGCTGGGAATAAACGAGGTCCACGCGTCCCCGGTTCACCTGGGAACCGGGTTTACCAGGTCAATGCACGGGAAAATACCGGTACCCGCGCCGGCAACAGCAGCGCTGCTCAAAGAAGTACCGGTATATTCACAGGGGATCAGGTCCGAATTAACCACACCAACAGGAGCGGCACTGCTCACCCATTACGCCAAAACCTATGGCCCTCTGCCGGGTATGAAAATCACCGCAACAGGCTACGGAGCCGGGACAAAAGACCTGGAGATACCAAACCTGCTCAGGGTATACATTGGAGAAACAGGAACGGAATACCAGGCCGATACTATCTCAATGCTGGAAACAAATATTGATGACATGAACCCGGAATTTTATGAATATATATCAGCGCGGCTGCTAAAAACGGGAGCCCTTGATGTATATATCGTGCCGGTAATAATGAAAAAATCGAGACCCGGGGCAATATTAACGGTATTATTAAATAAGGAAGATGTGGACCCGGTGTTGAGAATTATATTCAGAGAAACCAGCACATCAGGAGTACGGATCAGTAGAGTAGAAAGAAAAAAATTAGAGAGGGAGATAGCAGCAATAGAAACCAGGTACGGAGATATCAGCATAAAAATACATAAAGATGAAACCGGGATAGTAACAATATCACCGGAATATGAAGACTGTAAAAGAAAAGCTCTGGAAATGGGAATTCCTTTAAAAGAGGTTTATAATGAGGCGCAGGCCTGCGGAAGAAAAAAATACAGAGAATAGTTTATTTAAAAAACTATTCAGGTAAATTATCGTATTTATCTTTCATTTTTTGATGAAAATCACTGAATTTCTTTTCATCTAAAAGGTCAAAATGTTTTAATATGCTTTCATCAAAATAATAAAAGGTATACTTTCTATCTTCAATTCCAATGAGCATATTTGCCAGGTATACCGTATAGACCAGGTTTTTATACTCTTCACTGGCTCTCAGAGGAGAATGATGATACTGCATAGCCTCAACAAGAGATTCGGGAAAATTCCATTTTTCAGCAATCAGTCCTCCAATAGTAGAGTGGCTGATCCCGATAGATATCTCTTCCATAATGGTTGAGGTAATGATCTTACGGTCTTTTACCTGGTTCGCGATCTTTTTAACCAGTTCCATATCCGTAGACAAAAGAACTATTTTACCCAGGTCATGAAGCAGGCCGGCCATAAAAGCATTTTCAGTAACACCATGAAGTTTTTTCTCCAGGGCAATCATCCTGGCATAAAAGGCGGTTTTATTACAATGATCCCAGATCCTTTCAAAGCTGGTATACCGCTCATTTAAGATCCTGCGCGCGTTACTGGCAACCAGGATAGCATTTACATTTTTCAGCCCAATGGTCATAACTGCGGTATGAACACTGTCAATCCTGTTGCTGGTAACAAACCCGGCAGAATTAGAAAGCTTGATAACGTCCGCGACAAGAGCCGGGTCCATCATAATCCTGTCGGATATTTCATCTATGGAAGCCTCAGGATCGCTGCATAAACTCTGGAGCGCCAGAACATTTTCAGGGAATGTGGGAATTCCCTCAATTTCATTAACAATTTGCTCTTTCACCGTGGAAGTAATTGAAGAAGGGCGCAATACTTTCGGCACCACCATCTTTGTTTTTGTCACTTTTCCATCGGTTTCAATGTTGAAACTTTTCGGATCAATACCCATGCTTTTCAAAAATAAAATAGTGAGAACAATTCCCAGGCCGGCACCTTCGGTCTCATCCTGTATTTCATCATACGCTTCGGTAAAATCATTAAAGACAGTGGCTTTCTCTATCCGGTAATTAATTCTTTCTAATTCTTCAGGTAAAATAGGGGTATTATTGGTAATTATTATATGCAAATCTTCATCGATAGTCTCAAAAAATATGTCTATATAATAGTCACTATTCCGGACATCTTCTTCAATAATTTCAAAATCACCAATAATTTCATCTTTAAATCTTCTCATTCCCAGGGCATAGTCATCGGGATTTTGAAGATCCAGGTCATTCATTTTAAAGAATATTCTTTTAACATTCGCTTTCTGGGCATTAACAATAACTTCACGGATAATTGTAACAAATGAATTTAATAGAAAGAGATGGTCCATTTTTGACAACGTTTTGGCAATTGTGCTGTTTATCATCATTAAAACTTCATTGCTGGTGTATTTAAATGTGATATTAAACGGTTCAGCGTTCTCTATTTTTTTTGAAATTTCGGTTCTGTTTAATTTTGTCTCTTCCATGACCCATCCCGGATATTTTTTAAGCAGTTATATCTTTATATAACTATTTGAAAAAAAATCAAGCAATTAATGCAAAATAGTTAAACTTATATAGTTTATTATCGGAAAAAAACAAATAAAAATCTTGCATAAAAAAGGGAATAGTGTGATTGTGTGTAGAGTGTTTATGTTGAATAGATACGACCTTTTTCAGGAGATTAGATAGATAATGCTGGTACAACTCTGGGGAGTACGCGGGTCACTGCCTGCCGGACTGTCAAATGAAGAATATAAAAAAAGACTTTTCCAGGTTGTCAACAGGGCAATTAAATCGGGAATTTCAGATAAATCGGAAATAAATGATTTTATAAAAAGACTCCCTCCTGAACTGAGATATGTTGTTGGAGGAGATACCACCTGCGCCAGTGTAACCTCAAACAGCGGAAAGACCTATATAATAGATTGCGGCACAGGAATCCGCCCTCTTGGGCTGGAACTGATGAAAGGAGAATGCGGTAAAGGACAGGGAAACCTGGATATATTTATCACCCATAACCATTGGGATCATATACAGGGATTACCCTATTTTATCCCCCTTTATATACCGGGAAATACTGTTAATTTTTATTCTCCATATGAAAACCAGGAAGCATTACTTAGCGGACAGCAAAAAGCGCCTTATTTTCCCATAACTTATGGAGAAACAAGTGCCACAAAAAATTATCACCTTTTGGATACTCTTAACAGACCTCCCATACAGCTTGAGGAAGACCTGGTAGTAGATTATTATCCCTTGCGTCATCCTTGCGGGAGTTATGCTTACCGTTTTCGCCAGGCAGGAAAAACATTTATTTTCGCAACGGACGCTGAATTTACCGGGGAATCACTGGAAAATTATGAAGTAAAAACAGACTTTTTTATGAATGCCGACCTCCTGGTACTTGATTCACAATACACTCTTCAGGAGTCTTTTACAAAATTTGATTGGGGTCATACAAGCTATACTATGGCTGTCAATTGCAGTATTGCCTGGGGTGTAAAAAACCTGGTAATGACCCACCATGATCCGTCCTATACGGATGATATTCTGTATGAAAACCATAGAAAAGCTATAGAACATGGTAAATACGCGACTGATAACACCACCAGGATACACCTGGCCAGAGAAAAAATGAAATTCAGGCTATAAGCACGTAATTAACCGGGAATGAGAAAGCGTGAATTACATAAACTGGCTGTTATTGCGGCCATAATACCAGTGATTTTTGTATGCAGCCTTCACGGGCAGGGCACTAAATCGAGTCTTAGCGCGGGAGAGCAGCGCAAAGCTGAAAAAGGCTTAAAAGATAACCGCTATTTTTTTTACTTCATAAATTCAACGGTCTCAAATCTCGACAAAAAAAATCCCGGCAGCGAAAAACTGGAAAAACTTTATAAAAAAGCCATACAGCGGGATATTATTGCCCAATTCCTGTATATGAAATTTTTATTTCATTACTCCTATGTTGAAATCCGCCGGTCTCAGAAACTGCTCATTGACCTGTATAGAATGGCCCTGGAACAGGATATAGCAACTACCAAAAAACTGCTCAACCGTTTCGCGCCCGATGTAGTCCGCTCTAACGGCCATAAAGCGCGCCGGTATCTCAGGCTGGGATACCGTGATGCAACTGTCGCAAAAACAGACATGATAATGGCAGATAATTACCAGGAAAAGCTCTATTCTCTCAGGCTCTATAAATACGTACGGGCAATAAAAAAAGCAAAACACGGCAAAAGGTACGCGTTCCTGGCAATTCTACAGGCGAATAAAGCGCATTCCGTTGATATAAATCTCAGGAATGAGGTCAAAAGACTCAAAAAAGAGAAAGACAAATATCGTTCCGATAAAAAGAAATACCGAGAACTGAAAGACAGGTACTATGAGACAAGAGAACAATATGAAGAATCAAGAAAAAAATTAGGATACCTGGGTTTTGAGCGGCTCAAAAAACTGATTGCAGCCATATCAAAAGAAACAGAAGAACATTATACCCGCCTGCACTATGACAATTATTACCGCTCAAAAGACGAAACATCTTTTTATGACCGGATATGGGAAAAGCCCGATCTTGAAGAAATAGATGAATTTAAAGAATACTTAAATATGCAATAATCACGGGGGTACTATGCGTTTCACGTATACTATTATAACCATAACAATGTTGTTTTTATCCTGTATGGATAATCCCACAAATGGAAACAGTCTTTCCTCATTGGGGTTCTATTCAACTCCGGACGCTATAATAAAAACATTGAATAAGAAGAGTAATCAAGAAAAAAGCTATCATGAGCATTTTATGCTGGGTATCGCGTATAAGCAGAAAAAAAAATATAAAAAAGCCCTCTTTCATTTCTCAAACAGCTGTTTTACCACCCATCGCAATTTTTCCATAAAACTTTTCGCCCACCCGGTGCACCGTTTTGTTACGGGGTATCATTTTAAATCCGAATATTACAACGATGCCCTATACCACATAGCCCATCTTTTTTACCTGTATCGTGAACATGCCTATGTTATCAAATTCGTTGATTGTATAAGCGACACGAAAGGAGCACTTTACAGGGACGCGGTATTGATAAAAACGCAGTCACTTTCCGCATTGAAAAAAAAGACCGAAGCCATAGCATTGCTCAAGGAGATCAAAAACAGCAGTAATGACAAAACGTCCCTGTCGTTGATCAATATCAGGCTGGCGTCTCTTTATGAAAAAACAAAACAATACGAGAATGCAGCAGCATCATACCGGGAGGTTCTCAAAACCGATGAAAAAAGCTGGCAGGCAGGTGTGGCCGCTAAAAGAATAACCGGTATCATGGCAAAGAATACTATAGAGCAAAATAGTGGTAATACCTTACTCCTGGGAAAATCCCTGTACCACGCAAAAAAATATACCGAAGCCCTCTCTATATTACAATCATTGTATAACAGCAATACGGGAAATGCCGAATTCAAAAAGGATGTGCAGTTATTCATAATTAAAACACTCACCAGGCAAAAAAAGAATAAAGCGGCAGAAAGTTTCATAAAAAAAGCGAAAAAAAATTCGCCTCGCTATTATGAATTGATGAAAACCAGGGCCGATGAATTCTGGGCCATGCGTAAAAAGTATAAGTCAATTCCGCTTTATAAAAAAATAATCAAATCGGAACTAGAGCCCATACGCAGGGAATCCCTGAGAAAGATCGCCATGTACATGGAAGACCGGCGGAAAAAGGGGTATAGAAAATACTTAATAGATTATTCTACAAAATACGAAACCAATAAAACTTCCGAATACTTTTTATGGCTCCTTGGCAGGAACAGCGTCCGGGATAAACAATTAAAAAAGGCTGTCGTTTATTTCCGGGTTGCAATAAAAAGATTCCCTGACGGATATTATACGGATCGATGCCGGTTCTGGCTGAATAAACTGCAATTGCGGGCAAAAGACTATAAAAGAGCCAATAAAACCGCTATAGACCTGGTTGTGAAAAATCCGGACTCATATTACACCTGGCGCCTGCTCAAAAACATCAAAAATAATTATACGGTTAAAACCCTGTACAAGCGGTTTAATTCGGCTCTTTCCAATACCAGTTACGATGAAGCGATATTTTACCATACCCTGCTCTTTGTAAAAGAAAAGAGCTTTAAAAAGAGAGATAAGCGGCTGAAAAAAATAAATGATCCCGGGATACAAAAATACAATGATCTGGAACGATCCATCGCGGAAATGGATATCTCTTCCGAATATGAAGAGACGTATAAAAGAATTAAAAAATATTTTGTTATTGGCTGGCTTGATGGTATTCAGCGGGAGCTTAAGACCATTCCGGAGACAGAGGCATCAAAAAAAGACACCTATACCGCCCTTGCCCATTACGCAAGAACCCACGGCAATTATTTTCTCGCGGTAAAGTATGTTCTTGAACTGCAAAAGCTTAAATCCATAAAAGAAAATATCGCTCTTTTGCCGGAACGATCGGTAAAAACCCTCTTTCCCCTGGCGTTTAAAGGCTGTGTTGCCAAATATGGAAAGAAATATAAAATAGATAATAATATAATCTACTCTGTTATAAAGGCGGAATCCTTATTTAACCACCGGGCAGTTTCATCGGCAAAAGCTGTTGGTCTTATGCAGCTCATGCCTGCTACGGCAAGAGGTATCGCAAAAGAACTAAAAATAAAAGATTATGATCTTAAAAACCCCTGCCATTCCATCTATTTTGGAACAAAATATATAGCCTGGCTCAAGAAATACTTTAAAGGCGATTTTGAACTTATGGTAGCGGGATATAATGCCGGCGCCGGAAACGTTAACAAATGGAAAAAAAAGCTTAATCTTAAGGATAAGGACTATTTTTCGGAATTTGTCCCTTTTTATGAAACCAGGTACTATATTTTAAGGACCGGGAAATTTCTCACCCAGTACCGGGTAATATACGCCAGATAAAAAATAACCCTTGTCATTGGCTTTTTTTTATATTATATTATGATATAATGGAATATAATGATATGAAAACCAAACAGATATATTTATATATACTACTTATTTTCTTTTTGATCCTGGCAGCCGCACCCGGCGCCTTTTCAAAGAAAGTTAAATCAAATAATATTGGAGAGGTTATCCAATTATACGGCCATGTGGAACGCTCATCCCTTGCCACAGGAAAGCGGTTCGACATTGAGATTGGTTCGATAATAAAAAAGGCTCAGAAAATAAAAACAGGGAAAGACTCCATTACGGAAGTATTGCTCAATGACGGCACCAGCGTTCTCATAAAAGAATGGTCTTCGGTTAATATTATTGATATACGGGGAAAAAAAGAAGATCCTCCCACGAAAATAAAGATCGACTACGGCAAAGTTACAATACTACCCAAAAAAACTTATGATGACAGAACCCTGGTCCTGACCACTCCTACGGCGATAATAAGCAATGTTATAGCCAAATTTTCGGTAATTGCCAGTGAAAACGAGACCAGGATACTGGTATTCAGCAATAAAATAGGAGTAGCCAGCAGCAATCCCGCGCTCAGAAAGGCTTATGTTATTGTAGGAAAACAGGAAGGCTACATTCGAAAGGACAAAGAGCCGGAAAAACCTGTTTTTTTGCCCGGAAGTGTAATACGAGACTGGTTTGAATATTACGAAATTGTGAATAAACACCGGTATATAATAAAAAAATACCGGGAAGAAGGAATTGTAGACTGGGTTTTACGGAAAAGAGAGTATTAATAATGAATACCAGGTATATAATTCGAACCGGAACAGGGTTATTGGCGGCCATTTTCCTGGTTATATCGGCAGGCGGCTGCGGCAAAGCCCTTGTAAAACGATCCGGTGCAAAAATCGACAACTCAAAGGTTGCAGCTGCTGAGAAAAAATTCGTTTCCGGGAACTGGGAACTCCGCTTGCAGGGAATTCGAGCGATTTCAAACACCCCGAGCCTGGAAACAGATGATAAAAAAATAGCAAACAATATTGAAGAATTATTATTAAAAGCATCCCAGGACAACCATGCTATTATCAGGATCGAAGCAATAGAAGGTCTTGTTTCCCTTTCTTCAAAAAAATCAATGAAAAGAATACTGGATATGGCCCGGTACGAAAGGGATGACAATGTCCGCTGGGCTGCCATTGAGGGTCTGGGGAAACTTAAAAAACCTTCCGCAATCCCAATATATTTAATCGGGTTAAACAGTGATGACTGGCTCATACGGGAGGCATCAATAAAAGGGGTCTTATTGATGGAAAATGTTCCGGACAAGCAGGTAATTATCCCATATATCATACAATCAATAAAGGATCCAAATATAACCGTTAAAATCACAACACTGAATTATATTGATATTAAAGACAATCAAATATATTTTGCCATTACTAAAATATTCCATGACAAATTAGACTCAAAAAATACACTTTTAAAAGCTTCACTCAAGGCCCTGAAGGGATACATACTGGATGAAAAAACCCGTGAAAAAGTTATTAACCTCCTCACTCACCGGAATAAAGAAACAAGAATACTGGCGCTTCATGTTTTAAAAGAAGAAAAAATACTTGAAGACAAACTATTTGAAGAAGAATTATTATTGTTAGAAGAAAAAAAGTCAAAAGAAGAGACAGGCTTATAGCCTGTCTCTCTTGAGAACAAATTAGTCCGGTAACCGGTTAAGTTAAATGCCTAATTCTGTTTCTCTTTTTTGGCTTTATCCGTTGCCGGGGCTGCCGGGGTTACCGGGGCTGCGGCTTTTCTATGTTTTTCCTTTACTCTGTATATTTTATTTCTATTATCAACTACATCCTTTTTATATGGCTCCATAAGCTTATCTTTTTCAGCTTGATTCTTTTTCTCATCTTTGTCGAATTCCATAACTGAATAAACCGCAAAAGCATTCTCTTTTGCCCGTCTATAATAGTAAATTGAAGAGATAAACCTGGATCGAACATAGAGATCGTTCGCTTTACTTGACCCGTGAGAAGCATTTTTGAGATATTTGGTAACTACTTTATTTTCTTTTTCTCCCCGCAAGGATTTTTTTATTGAATGCTTGATATTCATTTTGATGGTCTCTTGAACCAATGTATTGGTCCTCTTTTTAAATTTAGTTGCCACACTTTTAGCGGCTTTTTTTATTGCTTTTTCGTTTTCCGTAAATTTATTTGCCGCTTCCACGATCCTGTTCTGAAAATAGAGCGCGCTTGCTTCAGCATACTGATCAACCAGGGCTTCAATTGCGTCCTTTCCATTGTCCTCATAATTGTAGATGGCAGTCTGCAGCAACTTGATATTTCTAAAATTCTCATAACTAAGTCGTTTTACCATTGGTAAGACATCATAATCTTCATTATATATCTTTTTAACCTTATTCTCCTCCTGAGCATTAACTGAAGCAATAAATAGTACCACAAGTAAGCATGACATTAATATTCGAAATCCTTTTCTCATTTTAGAACTCCCTTAAGTGAAATAGTTCAATGTAATCTACTCAAAAAGCATCCGATAATAATCAATCGGGGTGCTTACTTGAGCCTGTTGTTAGTTCGCTATTTATAGGATCGTATCTTTATTGAACATTATTGAGTAAAAATTGATAAAATACCCATATTTGGTAAATCTTATCGCATAAATAGATAAAGTCAAGAAAAATTGAATAGTTTTATTATAAAACTGCTTCTATTACAATAAAAATAGTACTTGCACATATAAACATCATTATAAAATGTAACCAAAACATTTCGGATTACGCTTTTACAGCATTATTCCGATTATTGTCCAATAACGAGGTTTTTATGAGTCCCGAAATAGCTGTTATAAAAACAGAAACAAATGATTATCCATATAATAAAAAACTATGTGGTCTTTACCCTCTGGAAAGAAATATTATGATACTGGCCCGTAAGGGGGTTAAAAAGATATATCTTCATTTATCGGAGGAAGAGACACTATTTTTTCAAAAAAAGATAAAAAAACACCTGAAAAATATCAATGAAACTGAATTGATTGAAGATGCCTCTATTACTGAATTATCCGGGAATTACCTGTCAATCCCCTCAAACCTGTTTATGCAGGCGCATCATATTGATGAATTTGAGAACTATTTTAAGGCTTCAAAACCGGTAATCAATGATAAACAGTTTCAATTGAATACGGATGCCGATATAAAAAGAGCATCAGGCCTTGTTTCGGGGTATATTATAGCCAATACCGGGGGATTTCTTGCTCAAAAAATAAATAAAAGAATATCCATTCCAATCAGTTCTGTATTGGCAAAAACCAGGGTTCATCCCAATTATTTAACTGTATTTAATATGTTAATTGGTATTATGAGTTCCGTATTCGTGTGCATGGCAGCCCGGGCTCACTTATCAGCGGAATCATCATTTCTTATGGAATACAGCTTTATGGCTCTGGGCGGACTTTTCTTCCAATTGGCCTCTATTCTCGATGGTGTTGATGGAGAAGTAGCGAAATTTACTTTTAAAGTTTCCAGGATCGGCGGCATACTCGACACCGTCAGCGACAATTTAACATTGATTATGTTTTTGGTTTCTGCTTCATATATACACCATGTTTATATGGGAGATTACCTGGATGGCTGCTTTTCGCTCATATCAATCCTGGTAATGACAATAGGGGTGATTATTCTTTTTATCCTTATGATCAGTTATATTTCAAAACACAGTGACACGGGTTCATTTGTCGCATACGACAAGGATTTCATGCAGAAGCTGCCGGAGAGTGACTTTTTAGTCAGTTTTATTCACAAAATGAAATACGGTATAAAAAAAGAATTCTTTTCCATTGCATTTTTTCTTTTTGGGCTGGCCGGGATGATGTATATTGTCATTCCGGTAGTAGCATTTGTAGTCTTTTTTGCTTCAATCATTGCCTCAATAGTTCATTTCAGGTACATCGGCAAAACAGAAATATGGAAAAAATAAGCAACATATAATTATGATATAAAAAAAGCGATGGTTTCAACCATCGCTTTTTTTATATATTTTCATTGTTATGTTATATTTCTTTCTTCAGATTCCGGTGATCAATCCTGATGGCTTTTACCTGTCTTTTCTTAATTTTCGGAGCTCCCTCGGGGTTAAACTTATCCTGCACCTCTTCAATAGAATGAGTAATAAGCATTTTAACCACTTCTTCGGTTTTATTAAGAATATCGATCACGATTAAGTATTCTTCAGGAGTAAAATCCTGTAATAAATACTTTTCCATTGTCAATCCCTGTGGTAATGATCCTATTCCGACTCTAACTTTTGCAAATCTGTCAGATTTCAAGGCACGTGCCATTGATTCCACCCCGGTATGATCCAGGCTTGAGAACCGGTAATCGACTCTCATATCGCCAAGGGCCAGGGAAGAATCTTCCACAATGCAGATTATATCACGCACATTTATTCTTAAAAATGACGCAATATAAAGAACAGATTCCCCAATTAAGTTAACAAAAGTCTGAGGTTTAAGAAGCACAACATCCTGACCTAAAATGGTTCCACGGCCAATAATCGATTTCTTCTTCTTAATCCTTACATCAATGTTTTCATTATTACCAAGGATATCGATAACCTTAAAACCGATGTTTTGCCTGTTATTGGAAAATTTTGCTCCAGGATTTCCAAAACCTACAATTAGCTTCAAGTAATCAACCCCACATTATTAAATTGAAAAAACAAAAAAATTATTTTACTCTTCTGTTTCTTCGGTTGCTGCTTCAACGCCTTCTTCAAGGCCTTCTTCTTCAACTTCTTCATCCTCAACAACAGCTCTTGGGATATGAACAGAAGCAATCACATTATCAAAATTACTTAAGATCTTAATATTATCACCAACTACCACATCTTTAACATGAATGGAATCGCCCGGCATCAACTCTGTAACATCAACCTGGATTAATTCCGGAAGGTCTTTTGGCAGACATTCTACTTCCAATTCCCGTTCGGAAATATCAAGAATACCACCTGCTTTTATCCCTTTTGGTATTCCAACAATCTCTAATGGCACCTGGGTGGTTATCTTTTCCCCTGCGGTAACTTTGAACAGGTCAAGATGAATAATTTCGTCGGTAATAGGATTTTGCTGGTATTCCTTTACAAAGGCCATTTGCTGAGCGCCTTCTTTTATATTCAAATCGAATATTATACTTTCCGACACCCGTCCTTTAAAAAGATCAAAAAAATCTTTCTTTTTGATCTTTATTGCTTCTGATTCTCCGTGTGCGTTAAGTACTGCCGGAATATAGCCGGCCGCTCTTGTTCTTCGATTGGCGTTTTTACCTTTTTCAGTTCTTATTTCAGCGTCTATGCTTTTCCCTTTCATTTCATATATCCTCTAAATAATATAATAACGGCTTTTAATTTCAATAATTATAGAAAAAGAGAACTTACCGATTCTCTGTTATGTATCCTTCGTATTGCTTCACCAAAAAGCGGTGCAATGGAAAGAATTTTTAAATTTTCAATTTTTTTCTCTGGCTGTACCGGTATGGTATTTGTACAGATTATCTCTTTAAATCCCGCAGTAGACATCTTTTTAGTAGCCTCCCCTGAAAGTACGGGGTGAGCAAAAAGACAATAAACATCTTTGGCTTCATGTTCTTTTAACGCAAGTGCTGCTTTTGAAATTGATCCGCCCGTATCAACCATATCATCAAGAAGAATGCAATTCTTTCCCGCAACATCTCCAATTACGTGCATTACTTCCGATACATTTGCCTCCGGTCTTCTCTTGTCAATAATCGCAAGACTGGCTTTTATTTTCTTTGCTACAAATCGTGCTCTGTCGGCTCCTCCCGAATCAGGAGAAACCACTACAACATCCTGCAAATTCAGTTTTGTAACAAAATCAACAACTATTGGTGTGGAAAACAGGTTATCCACGGGAATATCAAAAAATCCCTGGATCTGGTCCGCATGAAGATCCATGGTCAGGACCCTGTCCACTCCTGTTGCCTGGATAATATTAGCAACAACTTTTGCCGATATTGGCACCCTGGGCTCTACTTTCCTGTCCTGGCGAGCATACCCAAAATATGGTATTACTGCCGTAATTCTCTGTGCCGACGCCCGTAATGCAGCGTCAATTATAAGCAAAAGCTCCATTATATGTTCATTTGCAGGGCTGCTGGTAGACTGTATAATAAAAACATCCTGCCCCCTGACATTTTCCTTCAGTTTTACTGATGTCTCTCCGTCTTGAAATCTCTTCAGTTCAATCCCGGAGAGAGGAATACCAAGATATTCGGAAATTTCATTTGCAAGATCCTGGTTCGATGATCCTGAAAACAATTTCAATGCGCTATTTGTCATTTTCAAAAAAAACCTGTATCCTTATTTCATAACTTCTTTAACATATTTTTCCAGAGACAACAACTCTTCTTTTGTATTGATCCCGCTTCCTTCAATCGGATCTTTCAATATCTCTGTTTGAACGGTATACCCGGAATTGATTATATATTCAAGAGCATCAGGAAGATAATATTCTCCCTGCGCGTTATTGGTATCAATCTGTTTTAAACCCTGAAAAAGGAACTCTTTGTCAAAAACATAGGTTCCTGAATTTACCTCAGTTATTGTTTTTTCTTCCGGAGACGCGTCCTTTTCTTCAACTATCCTGGCAAAATTGCCGTTCGCGTCTTTTAAGATCCTCCCGTATCCTGTGGGATTCTCCATTTCCATTGTAAGAACAACCGCTTTTACATTCTCGCCTTCGGATCTTGCGATCAATGATTTAAATGTTTCGGGCTTAATTAAGGGTACGTCTCCGCAAGCGACAACAACCCTTCCTTCGAAATCCTTTAACCCGTCTTCCGCCTGCATCACTGCGTGTCCTGTTCCCAGCTGCTCATGCTGCCATACAAAACTCGCTTTAGTTCCCAGGGCATCAATAACCATTTGCCCTTTATAACCAATAACAACAGTTGCACTATCAATGCCGCTCTTATTAAGGCTTTCAAGGACATGGGCAATCAGGGGTTTTCCATTCAAAGGATGAAGAACCTTTGGCAAATCAGACTTCATCCGGGTCCCCTGGCCGCCTGCCAGGACAATTGCAGCTAACTTGTTAATCATAACTCTCCCGAATTAGTAATTTGATTTGATTATTATCTGAGGCGCCAGGGATCGAACCTGGGAATGCCGAGACCAAAACCCGGTGCCTTACCGCTTGGCGACGCCTCAATAAATACAGATAAACCTTAATTTATCCCGTAGTGACAGGTTCTAAAACCTGTCACTACGGGATAAATCTTGTTAACAACACCTCTTTTATACTGCCGGACAAAGACCGCTCTGCTTCCAGCGCTCTTTCTTTATCTGAATACAATGCCACTATAGTTGATCCTGATCCGGTCATTATGGTAAAGTCCGCACCATGTGAACAGACCTTTTTTTTAAGTTCCCCAATTTTTGGATATAATTGAAATATAGGTCCTTCGAAATCATTTGTCAAGACATCTTTTATTCCATCAATTGTTCCTTTCGCAAGTGCATCTTTAATTATCCTTTTCTTTTCTTCGATGGTTCCTGTCATTGAAGGACTTAAACCGGACTCAGTCACCCGTCCAAGACTCTTATAGGCTTTGGCTGTGTCCACATGAATACCATCATTCACAACCAGTACCCAATAATTAAAGATATTTTCATGCAGATCATTAACCGGTTCTATTATCTCGCCGATCCCTTCACAAAAAGCAAAACCACTTTTCATACAAAAAGGCACATCAGCACCGGTTTTTGCGCAAATATCCAACAGCTCAGATGAGTTAAGGCTCTCCAGCCGCTCATGAACATACTTGATAGCTGCTGCCGCATCAGCACTTCCACCACCAAGCCCTGCTCCCAGGGGAATATTTTTTTCCAGGGAAAAATCAAATTCCCCTGATTTTCCGGCTTTTTCAAGATACAACCGCACCCCTTTTGTGATTAAATTATCATCTTGAGGGATTGAATCAATACTACTTTTATACCTGCCTCCGCTATTTGCTATAGCCACTCTGGCTTTTCCGCCAGGCATATCAACAGTTGTACATGCATTCAGTTTTAAAAGATCAAAAAGATCAACTCCAGCCATAAGGCTGAAAATATTGTGATACCCATCATCTTTACGGTTTAAAACCTCAAGATGAAGATTGATTTTTGCGTATGCTTTAATTATAATATCCAACAAGCTAATCAAGTGCTGTTTTGCGTATTAAGGCAACCAAATTATTACCTGCGGTGTAATACGTCAAGAACAATTTCATATTAACAGCGGTCAATATCTTTTTTTTATTTCCTGTATGGTTGCATTTTTTTGATTTTTAGATTGCAATATACTTGTAATTTTGGGCAATAGCTTTAATAATTTGCCTTTTAATAATCTTATTTAGTGAAATGGTGATCCCTTGTTACAATTAGAGATATTCATATCAGGTGCGGCAGTAATTTTTGCTCTTTCGATTTTTTTTATTAATATTACCAGGAAAAACACCAACCTTCTGCATAAACTTTTTGCCCTGGTTGCTCTTTTTTCGGCAGCACTATTCTCTCTGCTGCTTCTTCAGCTCCTTAATTTCACGACCATACCTCTCACCATCATTGGCCGGGTATATATAGGGATAATCATCTTACTGGGGCAAATGTTCTTTCATTCCAGTCAACTCTATCCCGATGCCCGGATTAAATCCCGCGTTACCCAGGTAATCCTGGCTGCCATTCCCGGCCTGGGAGTTGTTGCTGCCACTGTGGGGACAAACCTGGTTATATCGGAAGTCACTTTCCAGGAACACCTTACGTATGGACAGGGTAAATTTTACCTGGTATATGTGGCGCTCTTTACTGCCTACTTGTTTGGCGGGCTAATAATAACTATTGTTAAACTACAGAAACTACAGGAAAGTGTTTTTAGACAGGAAATTATCTATTTTGTCGCCGGCACCAGTCTCTTTCTTTTCGCGATTCTTTTACTTTCATTTTATATCCCATACTTCACCGGCTTTTACCAACTTCAAAATATCACTGTTGCTATTTCCGGAATTTTAATTCTCCTATCAGTAAACTATTCCATTCTCTATCTCAAAGTGCTCGATTTCAAAATGTTTTATATCAAACTGCTTTCCTGGATCGTTTTTTTTGCTCTTCTTTTTACCCCGGTCATGTTCATGCTTAAGTACAACACACTCGTTATCATGAGCCGGCAGATACCCGACATTGGTATAGCTTTTTTAATATTTTTATACCTGGTCATGTTTTATAATTTCGTAAAACCCAGGATGGAATCCGTTTTCAGATCGGAATATAGAGACCTGGCCGGTAATTTCACTGATTTTTTTCAATCAATTAGCGAGCAGGCAGGTTCCGATTCGGATGTTTCCTTCTGGGACAACCTTCATACCAGGTCTATTAGCGGTTTTTATGATAAATTCAGTATTGAATCAGCTTCGTTCTATCTTTTCAGTCCCAAAAGAGATACATTTGTTTACAATTACAGCTTTGGCACCGACAGCGTTCCCGCGACCATTGAGTCGAACGATACTCTTATTACCTGTTTAAACCTTTACCCCAACGTTATTGACAAAGCAACTCTTTATTCCGATAAAATTTTCCATAAACATATTGATTCAATAATCAATTTTTTTGATGAAAACAATATTGAAATCGCCATGCCGTTTCTGAACCAGGAAAAACAGGTTATTGGCATTTTACTCCTTGGCAATTTTCCCAATAAAAAATACTCAAAAACATTCCTTTCAACTCTTGAATTATACCGGGTTCGATTTCAGCATCTTTTATCAAACCAGATAAGACTGGAAGAAGTAAAAGCCACCCAGGTTGTTGAACATGATAAAATTGTTGTTAAAAGTATTAAAAACAAAGTGATTCCCAAAAAATTAAAACAGATAGAAGGGATCAGGATCAGCTCATTCTACATTAATAATTCCACTCATGGTGGTGACTATTTCGACTCAAGCCAGTTATCAAAAGACAAATTGTGCCTTTTTATTTCCGACTCATCATACTCCGGTGTTGAATCTGCAATACTTTCACTACAGCTATACGCTATTATCCAGTCCCTGACACAGAGTTTCGACACTCCCAATTACATCCTAAACACAATGAACTGGGTACTTGCCACCTCGAATTATTCCACAAAACATGCCCCCGCGCTCTGCATTATATATTCAACATCCAGGGAAATAACCTATTCCAATGCCGCGTACAATCCCCTTCTCCTCTTTACCCCGGATAATCATAAATTCGAAACCTTTGAGTCCAGGGAGATTCCCATTGGTGTTGACAGGAATCACTCATATGAAAATAAAACAATAAAACTGCTTCCCGGAAATATTGGCGTTATTTATTCCGACGGTTTTATTTCAGCCATAAATAAAGAAGGAGAAAGCTACTCAATTGACAAACTCAAAGAAATAATCATGGAGAATAAATTTAAAACACCGGCAGTTCTTACCAGGAAAATATACAATGACTTTAACAGTTTTATAAAAGAAAAAAAACAAATTAACGATATCAGTCTTATAATATTTAAAGTATAGTTAAGCATAGTCGAGCATAATAGGGCAGAAGGAACAATGATTGGAAGAACTTGCTAAAAAATTTGAGTCTACCTTAAGAAAATACAGCAATATTTTAATATTTATCAAAGGATCCCCGGACCCTGATGTTATTGCCTCATCTTTTGCCCTAAAATCAATTTGCGATATTCTCGGAATCCGGGCTACAATCAGCTCTCCCACCGAGCTCTCACTTCCCCAGAACAAGGCTTTTGTTAAAGAACTCGACATTCCCGTAAAATTCGAAAAAAACATTCATAATCCGGACAAATACGACGCTTATATTATTACGGACCACCAGTCCCCGGCAGTTGAAAATCTTACGGGGAAAATGCCCTGCGCCATGCATATTGACCATCACAAAAGCAGTGATGACGAGACCAGGGTTGATTTTAAACTGGTGAGTGACGATGTCGGTTCTGCCAGCACACTGGTGTCGCTTCTTTTAAAAGAAATGGACATTGAAATTGAAGACTCCCTTAGATCCAGGATTTACACTGCCCTTCTTTTTGGCATCCAGACCGATACCGATCAATACACCCATGCCGTTAAAAAAGACTACATTGCCCTCGATTTCATATCAAAATACTCCGACAATGAATTGATCAATAAAATAAGCGGTATCCCGCTTTCGGAACAGGCAATTCACTGCCTGGGCGAAGCGATTGAGAATAAAATCATTTATAAAGACTGGCTCATCGCAGGGGTGGGATTCCTTAATGAAGCAGACCGGGACAGTATTGCCATTATTGCTGATTTTTTATTGAAGATAGAAGAAGTATCGGTGATAATTGTTTTTGCCGCGATCGAAAAAAGCAACAGCAGGGAACTGGTTCTGGACGCCTCACTCAGGACCAGCAAAGAGAATATCAACCTTAATGATATCATAAAAGAAATAACTCCTTATGGCGGCGCCAGAAAATTCAAAGGTGCCTACCAGGTGGATATCGACTATTTTGTCCACTGCCCGGACAAGCATATACTCTGGGAAGTCCTGAATTTAACCACTATTGAGATCCTGAAAAAGCGTAGAGACGGGATCCGCATTACGGAACTTAAAGGATTTTACCGAAACCTCAAAAAAAGATTTCTCGATTTCTGGGATGGAGGAGAAGAAAAGGAAGCCTGATACTCAGGGCTAAAACGGGCCTGGTTCCGAAGATATTGTCCAGGGCCAACACCAGGGGGCCGATGGAAACAGACCCCGGTATCACCACAGTTTCTGACCTATTTTTTCCCGTTCGGCGGGGTCCGCACTCTCAAGAAACTCTTTTTGCTTGCCCCCTTTCCCCCTTAGGGGGCACCATCCCCCCCTATCCCCCCGAGGGGGAAGAAGATGATGGAAAAAGGTTTCAAAACCCACAAAGGTACAGGGCCTTTCCAAAA
>JAAENB010000321.1 GCA_024224995.1 bacterium
GAAAAAAAAGCAAGACCTAAAAGTGATAGATGAAAAACCGGATCAGAAAGAAGAAAGCGGAATAGAGGAAGAGGAAGAAGGCGTAGCGGAAATTGAGGATTTCGCTGAACAGGAAAAGGAGGATAGTCTGGTAATCCGTCAGCAAGCTGAACTTGACAGCTATTATGATAGAGCGATGATGATAGCTTGCTATGTCCAGGAAAAATTTAATCAGAAGCTGAAGAAGATTATCAAAGCAAAATCCTCTTTTGCTGAGCTAAAAAAGGTCAGGTGGCAGGATGAGATTTACAGAGACGATATTGAACCTCTGGCAGAGGTATTGACAGACGTCAATTTCTTTGCCTATCTTCTCGGTCAATCTCATATTTTAGATGCCAGTGAGGTTCAATTCTCTGAACCAGGCGATGATTTTACTTTTATAGAGGCTGTAAATTTTTTCAAGAACAAGCTGCCTATGACTCATGATGACTTTCAAGGCTTACATGAAAAACTTTATGACAAATATTTCTATATAAGCAGGGTCAATAGTCAAAGTCTGGTAAAAGACATCCAGAATGAATTGACGAAAGCTATCGAAAAAGGCGTCCCTTTCCAGAAATGGAAAAAAAGCGTTAATGAAATGTTCGATCGCAAGGGTGTAACCAGGCTGAACCCATTTCATCTAGAGACTGTATTCAGAACTAATGTCATGACTGCCTATTCTGAAGGACGAAAACAAGCGTTATCAACGCCCGAAATGCGCGAGGCATTTCCCTTCTGGCGTTATTCCGCTATCATGGATCGTAAGACCAGATCGGCGCATAGATCGCTTCATGGCCTGGTGCTTTCTTCTAATAATACAAAATGGACAACCATCTATCCGCCTAATGGATTCAACTGCCGTTGCACGGTTATTCCGTTAGATCCGGGGTATTTTGCCAGAAAGGGATTGCCAGAACCAAAACCGGGTGAACTTTCTTTCATCTATCACCAAAAAGATGAAAAACACAAATTAACCAATGCAAAAGCCAGGATTGAAAAAGGCAAGAAAGGCTGGAATGTTCAGATTATTGAAGGCAAAGACTTTGTCTGGCCTGATTCGGATCAGCGCTTCAAAAAGAAAATCAAATTTTTTAACACGGATTCAAATATACATGGGACGGCTGAAAAGGGTTTTGGCACAAAATACAAAAATACAAAAGTTGAAATAACTGAGGTTGAAATAACTGAGACTGAAATCAAATGCTATAATGATCTTGATGACGCTGACATTCATATCCAAAAAGAACTGGTCAAAAAAGAAGGCTATACTACAATTGACCACAGAAGTGGTGTAAAAATCGCTCTACCTGAAAAAGGCAATTCTTATAATGAAAAAACTATAAGCAATTTCTTAGATGATATTCAAAAAAGATTTCCAAAGTTTTTAACAGGTCTTAAGGAAATACGTTATATCCCCAAAAAAATTACCCTCTATGATTTAGCGAACAAGCCATTAAATGGTACGGCGGGACAATATTATGAGAGCTTCAATAAGATTGTGTTATTAGATCCGCATTTCGGCACTGAAGAAGTTAGATTATGGATAATGAAACATGAACTTGGA
Organism: bacterium; assembly: GCA_024224995.1. Next base: position 1,586 of record JAAENB010000321.1, read on the forward strand.
CATCATGTCCGTTTTAAGCTTTTGCTGAATAGGAAAGGTGAGAATCTTTTATTGTCAAAAAAACTTCAACCGGAGTTTTTAGAAGAAAATATGGCTGATGCTATCGGTTTATTGATTGATGGCAAAAATAATGCAGCTAAAGAGTTGATTGATAAAGTAACAAAAGCTAAAAGCATATCAAAAGGGAAGCATGATATGATTCTAAGAATATTGGAAATTATGAAGTGAGTGAAAAATGGTCGTTATCATTGATTTTAACATAGGGATAGCAACCTTCTATTATTTGTTGCTGAATTTTTTTGTCAAGAGATCCAAAGTAATTTTCATATCCGGGATTGCTTTTCTTAAGCATATCCTGAACAGCGTCAGCAAAGGTTTTAATATTGAAATAAGTTACAGCCATAGTAAAACTCCTAATATAAATATAACTCAATATCGGCAGAGGACAAGGAAAAATGGATGATTGGTTAGAAATATTCATGGCGGGCGATTATGAAAAACAAGGTAATTATACAGAGCAAGACATAGATCGTATGATTTCCCGCTTCAATACAGAGCAAGCTGGAGTTCCTAACACCATCGATCACAACAAGAAAGGACCTGCCTATGGTTGGGTCAATCAGCTAAAACGAACAGGAAAAACACTCCTGGCTAATTTCAAACAGGTTCCTGAAGCGTTTCAAAATGTAATTAACAAAGGTTATTTCAAAAATCGCTCAGTAGAAATAACAAATGACGGAAAAGGACCAAGACTTAGAGCCGTAACCTGGTTGGGAGCAAAAACCCCACAAGTAAAGGATCTTGAGGAAATAGAGTTTGGAGCAGATGAAGAAGTTATTTGCATCAATTTTAATGAACAACGGGAGGATCAGACAGTGAATGAAGACGAATTGAAAAAGAAAATAGTGGAACTTGAAAACCAGCTTTCAGAAACTGTTAAAGAGTTTTCTGAAAAGGAAACAAAATATCAAAACCATATCAAAACACTATCACAAAACATTGACGAACAGTCTAATAAAGCAAAAAAGAAAGATGTAAAAGATTTCTGCGAAGCACTGCTAAAAGAGGGCAAGCTGCTGCCAAAAGAAAAAGACTATACAGAACAGCTTCTTATGGGAATGGATGACACGGAAATCAAAGAGTTCTCTGAAGGGGAAGGAAAAGACATTACTCTGAAAAAATCGACTGCTTATGATCTTTTCAAGGAAACACTTAGAAGCAGACCTGTGACTGTTGACTATAACGAAATCGTTACAGGCAAGAAAATATCGCAATATGATTTTAGCGCTGATGATGATGTTGATCCCGAAAGCGCTAAACTCTTTTCAGAGGCTGAAAAAATGGCAACGGATAAAAATATTCCATTGTCAGAAGCCTGTAAAATCGTATCGGATGGTGAATAAGGAGGTATTGTGAGCGATCTGTACAATGCGCAAAGTACCTGTGGCGTCAAAGCCACAGTCAATATAGATGAACATAAATTTGTTGATTTTGATGGTGATTATCCGGCTCCCGGTTTCTATGCCAAAGGGATAGCACATTTTGAAGCGATAGCCGGCGAAATGGTAACATTGATTAATGGCGGTACTGCCTTACTTGAACTTGGCTCTGACGGTATTAATATTGGTGATGAAATAGCCGTAGGCGTTGACGGCGTAGGCGTAACAACGGCAGCCGGCAATTATATCATGGCAATAGCGGAAGAAGCCGGCAACACCGAAGACATTATCGAAGCTCGATTGGTTAGATACCAGAAAAACGCATAACACATAACAGAAGGAAGAACGAAATGTCAACACGTTTAACACTGCTAAAAGTCCAGGATAAGATACTCAGTACGTTAGCGCAAGGCTATGCCGATCCGCTTTTTGTCAGTGAGTCTATATTTAAGAGAACGCCTGTCAATAAGAACTCGGAGAAGTTTCCGATCTGGGGTGATTATAGATTCGTTGATTACGGAGACGGTCTTCTAAGACCTATCCGCACAGCCGCGAAGCAAAAAGATTGGAGTCTACCCGACTACGGAACTTACAATTGTCTATCTTATGCTCTGGGCGACAAACTCGAAGATGAAGAAATAAGACACAGCTATTATAATATTGTGAATGAAGAAATAGAAGAAACTATGTTTCTGATGAAAATTGCCAGAGAATGTAGTAGAGCGTCTATTCTAACGAATGCGGATAGTTATCCTGATGGAAATAAGGAAACCCCTTTATTGAAATGGGATAATGACGCTGTAAGTGTTGTTAAGGAATTCGACCGGATAAAAAATATTGTCGCACAGAAAATAGGTGTTGAGCCTAATATTGTTCTTATGGGAAAACTTGTTTTTCTCAAACTCAAGCAAAAAGCTGAGTTCTCTGAAAAAATTAAATACACTCAAAAGGATATCGTGACTGCTGATCTTATGGCAAACCTTCTTGGAGTAGACGAAATCCTGGTAGGTGAAAGCCTGAAGAAACAAGATAAAAAGACGGCTAAAGAACCCATATGGGGCAATATGACGTTATTTTGCCATGTTACTAAGCGAAATGGGAAAAAAACACCGACATTTGCTCGGGCTTTCGAGCTGTCCGGCTATCCTAAAACGTATAAATGGCGCACTCCACCAAGAAACAATCATTTTGAAGTGGAACATTATTATGATGATAAAATAGTAGGTCCTGAAGCCGGTTATTTGGTGAATGAACCTGTAACTGTTTCATAGGGATTGTATGTATCTAACAATTGATGAATATCTAAAACGAGCTTATGAAAGCGAAACTGAACGTCTTAGTAACGAAGATGAAGTGTTAGACGGTACCATAGGCTCGGAAGAAGAAGAAATCTTAAGCATTTGCATAATGGATGCTTCTGGAACGATAGATCGCAGTTTGAGGAAACGTTATCGTTTGCCTCTTGATGTTGTTCCTGAAGATATGAAACGGCTGGCTTTTCAAATCAGTCGTTTCTATCTGCATGAAAAAAAGAATATCATTGGTGACGCCATATTAGAAATTTATGATAGGGCTATGGCCGAACTAAAACGGATTGCTAAAGGCGATACTCTGCTTGATTTGCCTGAGTTGTCGGCTGAGAAAGCCGTAAACCCTATTGATTATGTAAAAGGTGAAGCGAAATTTAGCCAGGCCAATATGTCTGGCTATTAAGCATTAGCTCTATGGGGTCATTATGAGCGCAAGCATGGACATTAGCGGATCAGAAAAAATAGAAAAACAGCTTGAAAAAGCTGTTAAATTTTTTGAAAATCCTATAGAAATGAATAATCAAATTGCTGTGTCTGTAGTAGGAAGCACGCAAGGTCGTTTTGAGGAAGAGGTTGATCCTGAAGGCAATAACTGGCACCTTGAGCCGGTAACTATAAAAAAGAAAAGAAAAATTGGCAAAACCAAAAAGCTGCAATTAAGTGGAAACTTGAAAAGCAGCGTCACAAAGCAAGTAAGCTTACAAAAAATAGTGATTGGTTCGCCGGTTGAGTACTCGAAGTATCTCCATGAAGGCACTGGAAATATGAAAAAGAAAGTCATTTTTGGGATATCGGCTGAGGATGAAACCATGATAGAATATATAATTGACTGGCATGTGAACAAGCTGTTATAGGAGTCTGAACAATGAAGCAAATCAAGAATTATATCATCGGAAAACTTGTTGGAGTCGGTTTCAATCTGAAAAATATATTTGAATATGAACAGTTTTCCAAAGAGAAATTGTATAGCAATTTAGACTCAGCGGAGTTTGCAAAAAATAGTGATACTGTAAAAAAGGATCAACAAGGTCAATTGACAAATTTAACCGGTGATAATGTAGTTACGCAAAATCAAGTATTAGCGAAAACTCTTACGCTCAATCTGCGCTTGATCATGCGTAGAGAGACATTAGAAAGCAGACTGGAACAATTCGACAAAGATCTATATACAGAAAACAGTCCAACAGATGTTATTGCCAGAATTGAGGAAATCAATGCGGACACAGGGGAACTATGTTATTTTGACATTATAAGCAAATCCAGAAGCGATATAGGCGAAGCCCAGTATGGCAAGGTTGAGGTCAATCTAACATTTGCCTGTAAGACTGGGATCAATAAGCGAACAGAAACACTTACATTACACGACCTGCCAGTGGAAGGCGCAATTATAGAAGGAGCATAACATGGCTGAAAAAAATGAAAAAAAGGAAGACTTACAAAAGCGACTCGAAGAGGCTGAGAAACAAAACGGCGAGTTAGCAAAACGCTTAGAAGAGGCTGAGAAACAAAACGCCAAAATAGTAAAAAAGCCAGAGAAGCACATTAAAATAATGGATTATCTGGATGAAAAAGAGATTCCGTTTGAACGCTGGCCTGGCATTTTGACATTTCTCAAACGGAAACGAAATGATACAATGGACAGAGCCGAGTTAGAGAAAAAGCTAAAACCGTATAACAACAGGAAAGGCGGTGGTGTATGAGCGACAATTCAAAAATAGCTATTATCATCCAAGAAGGTCATCGGAACGCCGGTCTCACTGGTGACGCTGGTATTTTCGCTAAAGTAGGTGCCGGTCGGAATGGCGCTGTAGGTGATCCAGACACACCATATAAGATAACCAGTGATGATGCCGCTGCTACTCTGTTTGGTTTTGGGTCGCCATTACATAAGTCCGCGAAATTGCATTTTGGGCTTGGCGGTGCGCCTTTATGGGCTGTGATGCCCACTAATGATATTGTTGGTTCTTGTAGTGATATCGTAGCCAGTGGAGATGGTGACGCTTCGACCAAAGTCGGAACAGGAAATCTGGTGCTAAACGATGCTGGTTCTACGCCTGTCAATGATGCCAATGTCATCATTCAAATTCTCTCTGCGGGGGGAACTGGAATGGCTACGTTTCGGTATAGTATCAATGCTGGGGGTAGCTGGTCTTCGGTCTACACCTTGAGCGGCGCACAGATTAGTCTAAGTGACATAGGTATTCTTATTGACGTGATCGAGGGAGACCCTGCCTCCGGTTCGTTTGCTCGCAATGATCAATATACTTTCAGTACCACAGCGCCAACTTATAGCCTAAATAATCTTGGAACAGCTTTAAACAGCTTGACAGGCAATGATTATATCCGTATGGTGCATGCATTGGGCGCTGTGGATACGCCTTTCTTGAGTGATTTTGATTATTTCATATCGCAGATGCAGAGTTCAAAGAGGTGGCTTCGTGGCCTGGCTTCACTTCGAAAACGGGATAAGGAAGAATCAACCACTAATTATATCAACTATCTGGTTGATACTGGCAGATCCTTCTATTCAACAAGGTTAGCGCTTTGTTATCAGCATGTTTTATCAGGTATTCTTGGTGAAGAAATTTACGCGGCCAATTATCTGTTGGCAACGTTGTCAAAAGCAAAAATCCAGGAAAGTCCAGGCTGGGTAGGAGCTTTTCCGCAGAATGATATATTGTCAATCGCCGATTGGGACACCTTAGAAAGCGTTCATTCCATGTTAGAGGGTGAGGGTCTTAATTCAGTCTATTATGAAGACGGCAAAGCCGCAGGCAAAGCTCCTTTTTGGGGCATCGGCCTACTAAAATCCCCAAGCACAAGTGATTATAGAAAAATCAGTTCCGGACGGGTCATGGATGAAGCCTGTTTGGGTGTGCACGGTGCCGTTATCACGTCTCTCAGAGCGACACAAAACCGCAAAACAGCCGTTGCCGGTAATCAAGCCGGGTTATTAGGCATGAAAGGGAAAATGGAATCGGTTTTTGAGCGCATGTTAGCCATGCAGCAAATAGAGGCGTATGAAATAAATATTCCGCTGATAGACTCTGGGGCGTCGTTAGCTGAAATAGCTTCCGCCATCCTGGGCGGCAATGTTGAAGGTACATTTAAGTTAGAAGCGAATGACCACATAGAAAATATAAATTTGGGTGCAATGTATGCATTAGGAATATAAAAAAGGAAGAATTTATGCCAGAAACTTCTACCATCCCACAAAAACTTGATCTTGACCAGGCAGACGTTGAAATTGGCGGTATAACTGTAATATCAGCATTGGAATTGAAATGGGATGTTTCCCAAAAAACGGCTGATACAATGAAAAACGGACGCATTATATCAACCGCTGAGGCTGATGAGCAAGTGAAGGGTTCGATGACCATAGAACAATGGGAAATCGGATTTGTTGAAAAACAGACAAGAGAAAAAGGAAAAAAGAATGGCACCCTTGTTGGAATTATAACCAGCATTAATGTTGTTGACAAGTGGGGGCGCTTTTTCAAGGCTCCCAAAGTAAGAATAACGAAAGGTGGAGTCAAGTTCGACAGCAAAGCTGCTGACGACAAAGGCTCATTAGACTTTTGCATTCTTGATACATACGAAGCTAACATTCATGGAGGAACTGAATGAATTTAATATGCAGAAAATTACATGATTATAAAGAAGATATTAATCAGGGAATACAACCCGAGTTAATTTTTGATGAAGATGAAATTATAGAAGCATACAAGAAGCATGAAGAAGAGATTAAGGCAGCCTTAGAAAAATATGTTCGTGTTTATCTGGTTATTATTTCAGGCCATCAATATTCTGGAATCTACCATTCACCAGATGAAAAACAGTTAACCAAAGTCCTGAACCAAGGCGGTAATGGCTTTAAACAGAATTCGATGGTTTGCAAGCTGATGGCATTTTTTGATAAAAACATTGAAAGCAATACAAAATTGTATTTAACGCGAATTCTGGCAAAACAAGAAGTGATACCATCAACCATAACATACAGTATTGGCAATGCTCTTCTGGAGAGGGAGGGAATCGGTATAACCGAAGCGGGAAAGTAATTACAGAAAAACGCACCGAGGAGTTAAATAAAGGCAAAGCCTTAATGATTGGCGGCGAGCCATTTCAACAGCTATATCATGAGGATTTGTATCTGCGCGGAGAATATCATTTCCGGCAGCGGAAAATAAACAAAAAAAACATTCCGCCATTTTCTGAAGAGTATTTCAAATTAATGGCGGATGTTGCGTGGATTGAAGATTACCACATTAAAATAAACGGCTTAGAAAGTGACTCAAAAGCATGATGCTTTTGAGTCATTGCTGTTAAAAGGACTTAAAAAAAATTAGTACTTTTGCTGTTGACATTACCTTTCAAGTTGCTTCAAAAGCAGCCGTAAGCGCTATTAACAATGTAAAAACATCTGTTAAGAGTGTTTCAGATGGCTTCAAGAAAGGTGTGTCCGCGGTAAAAGCTTATGGAAGTTCGCTCAAACAAGCATATAGCGCTGCTGAAGGCGGCAAAATCAAGAAAACAGCAGCTGTGGTCAAAAAATTAGCGGCGGATATAAAAGGCAAAGCGATACCTGCCTGGAAGAAGTTCACGGCGAAGATGAAAGGGGCAGGTGGTCAGGCTGAGAAAACCGGCGTCAAGCTTGACGGCTTAGGCGGCAAAGTAAAAGATTTTGGCTCTAAGATGAAAGGCATGGCGGCTGCCGGTCTTCTGCTCGTTGGTCTGTCAGCCGGCTTTACGGATGTTGTTCAAGCATTAAACGAAGTGGAAGTGGCGCAGGCGTCTTTAAGAGCGACAGCCGGCCTTAATATAACGCCAAAGATGGATGCCGGGCAAAAACAGGCAGCCATTGCAACATTTGACGCATTGAGCGCGAAAGCCGAGTATTTGGGCAAGACTACCCAGTATACGACTACACAGGCGCTTGGAGCAATGCAAAGCCTTGCAAGTCTCGGTTTTCAATCAAAACAGATAATCGAGATGTCCGGGGCGGCGCTTCAAGCTGCCTCAGCTTCGTTCGGCAAGGTCGGATTGGCTGAATCCGCTGAGGCCATTGGTTCGGCCATCAAAAGTTTTGGTCTGGAGGCAAGCCAGGCCACTCATGTTGTTGATGTTTTTGCGCGTTCTACGCAGATAACGGCGCTACAAATGGGCGATTTTCAGAGGGTCATGGGGACGGTTGGACCAATTGCTAAATCGGCCGGTCAGTCTATCGAGGGGACTGTGGCGGCCGTCGGTATGTTAAAAAATGTAGGCATGACCACATTAGGAGCGGCTGAAGGCGTCCGTATGTTTTTAGCTGGAGCCATGAAAGCCGCTTATGACCCGACCAAAAAACAGACAGAAGCTTTAGGGCAACTCAACAAGGCCATGAAAGGCTCTAAGTTTTCGCTCACAGATTCAAATGGTAAAATGCGTTCTATGATCGATATTGTCGGCGATCTGGAAAAAGCCACTGGCAAAATGAGCGAGAAAACCAAACAGGCAACCCTTGCCGGTCTTCTAAACGTAGACGGCCTTAAATTGTATAACGCCATTTCCAGTCAGACTGTTCAAGCAAAAGCAAAAGATTATTTGGCTAATATCAAAGCTACAAAGGGTGATGCTGCTTTTGAAGCCGCTAAAAAAAGATCTGTCCAGGTTGTTACCGAAGCCAAAAAAGCAACCATTAGCTTTGCTGAGGCTCAAAAAAAGAATGCAAAAATAATGGTTAACGGCCAGGCTATCGCCGTAAAATCTTATCTTGCTGACATTAAAGCCAATCGGGGAAAAGCCGAGTATAATTCAATGTTGCATCAGACAACGGCCGCAATGGTACCGCTAAAAACCGAAACCATGTCACTGTATGATGCAGCAGAAAAAGGACATGAAATAACCCTAAAAGGCTCTGAAGCTCTTAGACATAATACCGGTGAATTGATGCGGGCTACGGATATCGGGAAAGCCTTTCAAGAAGAATATTTAGCTACCACAGCCGGTAAAGTCGAACTGATGAAATCAGCCTGGGACGGTTTCTCAAGAAAATTACTATGTGAGGTGACACCGGCTTTAGCATCGGTTACAACCTCTATAGCCAGCCTTTTATCCGAAACCGACAAAGATACGCCTGGCTGGATAGTTGGTTTGAAAGAAGTTTTTGGTGCTTTTAAACCCATTATTATTTCTGTCAAAGATTCTTTTGTCGAGTTGTGGAATACTCTTTCAGGAGGCGGTTCAACTGAAAAAATAGCTGTTCTGGTTGGCAAAGGCAAAGAAGCCAAGACGGTGTTCAAAGAAGTTCCTTCGATATTCATGAAGATCAAGAGCGCTATTCAAGCGGTTGGCGCTTATGTTAAGCCGGTTTTTTCAGTTATTGTTGCTTTCATAACTTATGTGAAAACTATTGTCGTTAGCCTGTTTTCTGGTATAGTAGCGGGTATGAGCAGTTCCGGCAATGCTGGTGCCGGTTTAAAAACCGTTTTGGCAACAATAAAACGTATGTTTGTGGTTTTGGCTCCTATTGCTGGTGCTGTTTTTGGTCATATTGGCCGTATTATTGGTACTGTTATTAGCATTGCCATTCAAGTTTGTGCCGCTATAGGTCAGGCTATCAATAGCGCCATTGATTTTGGTCAGTCTGTGGTACAATTTTTTCAAACTCTGCCAGAAACTATATCATCGACCTGGTCAAACATGACTAACAGCATATCTAATGCAACTTCCAGAGCCTGGAACTTTATAAAAATCAAATTCTTGGAAACTGTTGTTTCTATTGTCGAAAAAGCTGCCCAAATCCCAATTGTGGGCAAGAAATTTAAGGGCGTTGCAGACAAAATTAAAGGTGACGTGGCAATGCTAAAAAAGGAATCCAAAGCCTTAGAAGCCACACAAAAAAAACAAGCTGCAACCAGTATGCAAAACGCCAAACTTGTAGTCAATAGCGAAAAAGCCAAAAATCATGTTATCCTTTCGCAGCTTGGCAAGCAGATGAATCTTGAAAAAAAGAAATCGAATCTTCAAAAGACAGAAGCTACCAAACAAATACAGAATAATAAGAAAGTGGTTCAAGCTGCAAAGCAAAGCACAAAAGGTATGAAAGCCATCGAAAACTCGGCGAAAAAAACAGCCGGAGCAGTAAATAAAAGTTCAAAGGCTATAGCTAAAAGCCAAAAAAACATTGCTAAAAGCGGCAACGTCCACACCCAGGCTGAAAAAAAGAAAACCGCCACAATCAAAAAAGAGACTGCTGCTCAGGCAAAAGCCGTCAAAAAAAACGCAGATACAATGACTAAAGCGACTGTAAAAGCTTCTAAACAGATGCAAAAGCAGTTTAGTACCAGTTTACAGCAGATGAAAACTAAGGCTTCATCCATGAACCTCAGACAGCAGGGTGTTAAGTTAGTACAGACTTTTATCCAGGGGTTCAAAAGCCAGGCCGGGCGTTTGAAGTCTGCCTGGGGTGCCATGATGAACTCGGTTAGAAAACAAACGCCAAGTTCAGACGCCAAAGAAGGGCCATTAAAAGATCTGACCAGAAGCGGCGGCGCTCTGGTAACGACCTTCGCAAAAGGTTTCCAGGCACAGGAAGGCCACTTAAAAGCCACAAGTCAAAAAGTTTTTGCCGGGCTGATGCCGCCTGCCACAGATACCAAAATGGGCATTTCGCCGGTTATGAATGGCAGTTTTATGCCTAAAAGTCTTAGTACCAGCGTCAAAGTTTCACCGGTGATGGACCGAGCTTTTTCCGGTTTTCGCTTCAACAAAGAGAATGTTGGGGTTGGCTTTTCTGTTGATGATATGAAAGGTGGAGTCAGGAAACAATATTCACCAGAAAAAGACCAGGACTCAAAAGATATCATAGATAAAGGCGCTCTGATTGCAGATTTTCGAGGTGCTGTGTTTAATTTGGATTCCAAGCAGTTAGAAAAAGGCACAACTGAACGCGAAAACTTAAAGCAGGAAATGGCGGAAATACTAATGGAACTGGTTGAGAGGGCAAGATAATGGGTGGATATCTACCGCAAAACTATACTGAGATTGTCAAACTTGGCGGAGTTGAGATTCCCTGCGGTTGTTGGGTAAGCGTAAGCGGCGGCGGCAAAATCTTAGTCATCCATAACGGCATCAAAGAACAAACCGGCTGGAAAGATCACAAAGTGGTTATAAAAGGCCGGTTGGAAGGTGAAAACGAAGACGACTTAAACTCGCAAATAAAAAAAATAGCTGCTCTTGGCAAAAAACAAGAAGCTCTTAACATAGTCAGTAAGGAAACTGATTATTGGAACATCAAAAAAATAGTCCTGGAAGATGATCCAAAGATCTTGCCTATAACCGACTTTGATCTGTCGAGAACTCTTGTCATCGAAGGCTTAGAAGATCAAGAGGTTGAACTGGGTTTTGATCTCGCGCAAAAA
>JAAENB010000322.1 GCA_024224995.1 bacterium
AGTTGAACTTTGCGGAATTGCAAGCCCAACCGGTTATACAACAAAAGCCGCCGGGTATGTTACAGATGCATTGAAAAAGTATAGCTGTAAAGTCACAACAACAACAAAGGGTTCTGTTATCGCAGAAATAGGTGGCGTGGGTAATCCCGTTATTCTTTCAGCCCATATTGATACCCTTGGGGCAATGGTTCGCTCTATAAAAGGAAATGGGAGATTAAGAATTACCAAGATTGGGGGATATCCTGAATATTTTCTTGAAGGTGTAAATTGTACAATTCATTGTCGAAATGGAAAAGAATATATCGGAACTTTTCAAGCTGTGAACTCCGCTGTTCATGTGAATAAGGAATTAAACAATGAAAAACGGGATGATACAAATCTTGAGGTTGTTATCGACGAGAAGACATTTTCATCTGATGATACAAAAGGTTTGGGAATTAATGCAGGAGATTTTATAAGTATTGATCCCGGAACTATTGAAACTGAATCCGGCTTTATCAAGAGCAGGCATCTCGACGACAAGGCCGGAGCCGCAATTCTCCTGGAACTGGCCAGATCACTTGACCGGGAAAAGCTAAACAGGAAGGTATATCTCTTTTTCTCCAACTATGAGGAAACAGGACATGGAAGCGCCGCAGGCCTACCGGAAGACGCCAACGAAATTCTGGCTGTGGATATGGGAGCTGTAGGAGATGACCTTGAAACCGATGAGTTCAAGGTTTCGATATGTGCCAAGGATTCAAGCGGGCCCTATAATTATGAAGTGACAACAGATTTAATTAATCTTGCGAAAAAAGAGGGTCTGAACTATGCCGTTGCAATCTACCCTTTTTATTCGTCTGACGCCAGTGCCGCAATTTATGCGGGGGCAAATTTGAAACACGGTTTGGTGGGCCCTGGAGTTTCCGCTTCCCACGGATATGAGAGGATACATAAAGGGGGAATGGAGGCATCATACAAGCTAATCTGCTCATACCTGTATAAATAGATTCACCGGAGATTTAAACCGATTTCCGGGTTAACTAACACAGCCTCCCTTCGGAGGCTCTGCCTATTTATAAATCCCAGTAGGAATCCTCAAGATTCTCCTCTTTATCGGGGAGTCCCCTTAAAAGACGTGGGGAATTTTGAATAAGAACCTCATAGCTGACCCTATTGGCATATTTACACATCTGATGCAAAGAAGAGTAGGTAAGATATGGAGCCGTGTGTTTTGGGGAAGATGGTTGCTGGCCTAAATGAAAAGCGTTTGCGCTTATGTCATGAAGAATTGCCGCAAGGGCCCCATCTCCTGCTCCGTTTGTGTTTTTTATCTGGCCGGGGCCACCCATAAAAGGATTTATATGAGTATATATTTTCACCCCGTCCCTACAGTGTTTTTTCATCATGGCCCGGCTGTACTCATATTTGTTATACTCGGCAATGGATTTACTGTGAATCATGTCTTTGGTTTCCCGTACAAGCTCCCTGTCCACATAACCACAAAGATACAATCCATCGGCACCAACAGTAATCAGGGATAAATCGGTAATGTCCAGCAAGGCCTCCCCTGCTTTTAGAGGATCATCTATAGCGGTCAAAGCTTTTGACTCCTCATCATTCATGGCGGCTACATTGACATATTCCTTAACAAAGGAATATAGAAAATCCCGTTTTTCCTCTATAAGCAGGCTTGTTCCCATAGTAAGAACAACTGGTATATTATTCTGCTTGGCAATTTTTACAGCTTTCAGAGTGGCATTGAATATTGGGGCATTTTCATCACGGAGCAGGTAGCCGGTAATTAAAAGGGCGGAACTTCCACAAATAATATCCTCCTGAATAAACGATTCATCAAGATCATTCATTATCCCTTTGCTTATACA
>JAAENB010000323.1 GCA_024224995.1 bacterium
GGTATTCGAAGAAATGATGAGACGCCTGAGTAAAAACTCCCTCACCGAAGATGATACTATGTATATAGAAGATGAAAAGGAATTCATCGAAGAGATGTGGAGATACGATCAGGGGAGGATCAAAGAAGGGATCAAAAAAGGTGAAGGGAAAATAGTAATACGGATGCATCAAAAAGGGAAAAGTATAAATGAGATCAGTGATTTAACAGGTTTGACCCCGGATGAAATAGAAACAATTATTGAACAGCATGAGGATTTTTAATAAAAAATTTAATACATTTTTTGAACAACTTTCCGGATCATGTTAAAGCCGCTCGCTTCCTGGAGGATCACCAGGTTCTCTTCTTCCACTATTATTTCAATATCGGTATAGATACTGAGCTCCCTGGCCAGAAGCTGGGCCATGGAAACAGCAGTGGACTGGTCTACTGTGCATTCCTCTCCCAGGTTGATAGTTATCCTTTCCCCAGGCTTGAATTTTTTTATCCCCCCAAGTCCGCCGGTAATGGCTTTGCTTAGTTGTTTGGAAACATCGAGCAGGGTTTTATTGGTCCAGTTTCCATGGATATAGAACTCATTATTCATAAGAGAGGAGTATTCTTCGGGCACCGGTGAAATATGCTCTCCGGCAATATAAATTTTATCTTCACCGAACCTGCACAGAACTTTACCCGGTTTATATTCATCCCGCTCAAGCTTTGGTACCTCTTTTTTCCGGTTCCGCAGGTTTTCCCGCACTTTGATGCCCTGTGCGAAATTAGCAACAATACTGGTTACCTTCCCGGAGTCCAGGCCGGTATTTATGGTATTGATAAAAAAAAGTTTTTTGAATTGACCAATATTGTTTTTAAGTTCCAGGATAAAGGAATTTACGATCTTATCTTTGGTTGCCAGGATGTCGAGTATTCGTTCCGGGTTTAATTCGAAATTTTTGACCGCCTCCACATCGGAACCGGAAGCAAGAATAAGGAAATTTCCAATGAGTTTTTCAAATCCTTTTCCCCGTGACAGGATAATATAAGATATTAAAAAAGTACGCAAAACTTTCATTTTGTCCGGATCAAGCTCATTACCCAGGCCCGAGTCAATACGATAATCAAGAGCAATAATATGCGGGAAACCATTCTCTTTCATGAATCTCAGAAGTTCCGTTCGAATAAAGGTGGTATTTTTACCGGCCTGGATCGATTCCTGTATGGCCTCAATGGAACTGAGATTGGGATACCCAATGGCAATACTGAGCTCATGCTGGTCCAGGGCTTCTTGAATAGGAATAACTAAATTGTCATGCCTGGTTATGAGGATCATCTTGCCGGATTTACCAATGGCCATAATTGCTCTCCACTCTATACGCTCTTTGAATAGGACTAAGTATAGAGCACACCCATTTTTTTTCAAGGATAATTTCTCGGAAAGCAACTCCCCACCGATAACCGATAACCCGGCCCCCCTGGTCACTGAGCGGAGCCGAAGTGCCGATTACCTTCTCCCCCTATTCCTCCGGCGGAGATACAAAACGCTGCATAAAATAGGCCGCCGCAAGCATCACAACACCAATAATCATAAAAGCAATTATTTTCTGATACAGGACAAAGTTCCGCAGATCGTGGATAACTATTTTTAGGATCGCGGCAGCAAACAGGGCAGCATACAGTGGAATAAGCTTTTTCTGTCCTTTGATTGTACTATAAAACATGACAAAGATCGCGTGAATAACCAGGAATATGCTGGTGTAGGCTCCCATCCAATTGCCCGTAATGGTATAGGGCGCAACCACGTAGAGCACCAGCAGTACCAGGTGGAAAATATACTGATCCGCCAGGAACAGGCCTCGGGCTGTGTCCCTGTTTTTTCCTGCCATGGAAAGATAAAGATCCCGGTCTCCGAAAGTAAGCCAGGTCAAAGCTCCCATGCCCAGGACAGGAAATCCCAGGAGCGGGAGAGATCCGCCGGAGGATGCCGTAAAGGCCTGTACCAGGTTCCCGGTGAGGCCCAGGATAACGCATACCTGTCCAACGCGGTACCAGGCGGTAAAATGCGGTTTTACCGGAAGGATTTTATCTCTGAAAAAGGCTAAAACCAGCGCGTAGAACCCGGCAGTATGCAGTGCCGCAGGTATGGACCCGGCAGCGGTCAATATAACTGAAAAGAGCGCAAGGCCGGGGTATATAAAAGCAAGCTTAAAGAAGAGGCCGTAGGGATTTTCTTCCCCCGGATCTTCGGTAAATCCTTTTTTCCACACCGTAATTCCCATGAGGATAATAATACCGGCGGCAAGTGAAGCCAGGGCAATGGGCATGGAAAGAAAATCAACACGGGCAATGGCTAGACCCGTAGTAGAAAGAGCCGCGGCAATTGCGAGGATTCGTGATTCTCCCAGTAATACTCCCAGGTTCAGGAATTCCCATAGAGCAAAGCAAATGGCAAAAGAGAGCCATATGGCAATGGGGAAGAATCCTGCCTGATGCTTAATAACATGAGGCAGGAAGATCACGGGCAGAGCCATGTAAAAGAATATTCTGGCGCTTTTCATAATATTCATTCCCGGGTTGTGGGGCATCTTTTTTTCATAGAACCACTGCATAACCCAGAGCAGAAGGAAGGATTCAACCAGCGCGATTTTTCCTAAGAGGGTTTGCTGTCTAAAGCTGAAGGTTTCAACTTCAATAACGGATAGTGCCGCCTGGATCAGCAGTACCATGTAGCAGCTGTAGCCCAGGAAGTGGGTAAAGTGAAGCCTTTTTTTATGAGCCCTCATAAGCAGAAAGGGCATGGGAACAACAGCAAGACATAAGATGTATCCGGGCGCAATATAATAGGCCGTAACAAAGAAAACAGCTACAGCCCAGACCGAGAATAATTCATCATTGCATTTTATAAAAAATTTATCAAGGGGCTTGATCGTCTCCAGGAGCCAGTTAAAAATAAACCCCGCAGCAATAATGAGGATGCCAATGGAAATAAAATGGGCCATGCCCTGGTTAAACAGTATGGAATCCCAGGGGCGAGAGTTGCCGGCCATGCCGTCGGCCGAAAGGTAGACCGCATAGGTGATATAAACATGTATGGCGCCATAGGCGGCAAAGCCCAGAGTCCGGGTAATGGGAAGTTCTTTGTTTTTTCCCCGGATAAGAAGAAAAGGCATGGGGATAATAATCAGCGCAAGGGTGAAATCGGACACCTGTAAGAGCGTTGCGCAGTAGAACACGGCTGCCATAAATGCTCCCAGGGCCCAGGTGGAAATGGATTCATTGTTGAAATATTTAATAACTTTAACAATAGCGGATTGTTCTGTTTTGATCCGCAGCAGTAAGATATTGGCAGTAACCAGGAGCAGCCCAATAAGAAGCAGGTGCCCGGTAACAGTAAAAAATGACTCCGTACTCCACTGCTTAAGCAGATTCGGCAGGTTTCCGCCAACAATGGTTATTGAAATAATAACCTGTATAAAGACCAGGATATAGCATACCAGGCCGAGTATCTCGGTAAAAGGAAGCTCTTTTTTCCGGCCTCTTAATAAGAGAACCGGCATCGCCAGGATGGCAAAGCCAGGCGTGAATTCCGGGAGTAGACTATATATCGCCAGCAAAAATACCGACAGGCCCCAGAAGGAAATAGCTTCGTCGCTAAACCGTTTTGTTTTTTTATCAAAAGGATCCTGTTCTGTTTTGAATTTTTTAATAGTTAAAGAGAGCATAAAAAAGAGTATTCCAATAACAGCAAGATTAAGGGTTCCCGGATTCAGATATTGTTTCAGCAGGGCGGGGTTGCTCCAATTCATGAGAATATCGGGCAGTTTGATAGTCGCCTGTCCCAGGGCAATAAGGGTTACCAGGTAAGCTTCTTTTCGCACAACCGGCAGTTTATACAAAAAGCCCAGAACCAGGAGAAGGAACGCCTCCTGGACCCAGAAGAGTGCGATTAAGCTCATGTCATGGAACTCGTGAAGGAGCGCCGGTATGGCAAGACCGGCAATGATCCCGGCAATAATAAAGAATGCTGCCCGTTTAAGCGGTTTGGGCGACAGGGAAGAGATAAAGCCCATTCCTAAAAAGGGCAGAGCATTGGCCAGGTACAGAAAACCCAGGGTTATGCTAAAGTCATGAACCTGGAAGAGATTGATCAGCAGTAATGAGACCGAACCGCCCAGAATGAGTATATCTTCTTTTTTAAGGTCGTCTTTTGGGCTGAACTTATCAAACAACGCGTAATAGACATATATATAAGAGAAACCATGAAACAGAATGGTCATGAACAGACTCTTCTCCGGGATAGGGAATACAGTATATTCAATAATACCGGCAGCAGTCAAAAAAGAAAGATATACCAGGGCCGGCCATTTTATCTTTCTTCCCAGGCGTATGGTGCTTGCGCAGAGAAGGAGAAGGAATGAAAAGTAGAATATTTCCGAACCGGCAAAAGAGCCAAGCACAAACGGCACACCGGCTCCGCCCAGGAATGATATTACCGAAACGATCTTTGTTTCATAGCGCATTGCCAGGTAATAGGCCGCGATGGTGTTTAAACAAATGAGCGCAAACCCGGCCCATGCCGGGGCAAAGGCGTAGGGAGAGGCCGCGGCAAAGTAGATACAGAGAAAATTAAGTATGGTTCCCAGGCCAACAAGGCTGGAGCCGTATTCCCGGTATGATTTCTTTTTATGAATGATTATAATTCCCAGGGCGATTATGCCGCAGGCGGCAGCAAAGCCCGTAATAACTCTGGCAGTAACATTGAGAGCCATAAAAGAGTACTGAAGAGCAAAACCGAATCCCGCGACCAGGGTAATAATTCCGCCGGCCATGAGGAACAGGAAGGGGAGTTTTCCCTGTTTTTTATAATCAAGAAAAACAGTTTTCATTTTATCGACAATAATTCCAATGGGACCAATGAGAAGAGGCGCGAACCATGCGGCCAGGACGTCGAACATGCTCCTGGCAGCTTCTTTTGGAACTTCCGGAGCTTTCGGAGCTTTTGGTGTTGGAGGAACCGCGGTTCCCGGCTTTGCTTTGCCCGGAGCTTTCATCTTAATGTCCGGTTTCTCTTTTATCGAAGTTTTTTCAACAGGAGTTTTTTTCGGCTCGGTATAGGCAGCAGCAGCCGGAAGAACCACCGGAGGAATAACGGGAGGAATAATTTCTTTTTTGGGCTCAGCGGGTTTTGCGTCAGCTTTCGCCTGTGCCAGAAGAGCAAGCTCTTCAATATCATTGATGCGGTTTTCCAGGCTTGTAACCCTGGTAGTAAAGTCGTATTTTAATTTTTTAAGGTCACTTTTGATTCGTTCCAGTTCATTTTTCATTGCTGTGTCCCCCTGGTTCTCTGATTGTATCATGACAAATACATCTCTGTCAAATATGATAATAAGAATACCGGGAGCTGTCTTCCTAAAATCAGCAATCACTGGAATTAGGATGTTTGCAAATTAATGGTAGAATTTTATCCCCCCTTGCGCTTTTTTTTTTTTTTGCTTGCAAAGATTGATATAGTCATCTATCTTGACTAAATCAATCAAGATAGATGACTATAATGTTTACGATTTCATCAAAAGGTACATATGGACTTTCAGCCGTTTTTGAGCTGGGCCTTCAGCACAATAAAGGGCCAATTCAGATTAAGGCTATAGCTGAGTCTCAGAATATCCCCCAGCACTACCTGGAACAGCTGCTGGTGAAGCTTAAAAAATCGGGGCTTGTAAAGAGTTTCCGTGGAGCTCAAGGGGGATATATTCTGGCGAAGGAGCCGGCTGAGATTACGGTTTATGATGTGCTGAAGTGTCTTGAGGGTGAACAGGTGCTGGTTAATGACCCGGGTGAGAATCGGGCTCTTCAATCATTCTGGAAAAAAGCCAGTGATGAGGTTGAGGAATTATTTAAGGTTTCAATTGAGAAGCTTATATTTGATCATTACCGGATTGAAAAACAGATTGTTTTTAATATATGAGGCAGGGACAGGGTGCAAGGGGAAAGTGGAATGAATGTTGCTCGTAATATATCGGATTTGATTGGAAGAACCCCGCTGGTGCGGCTTAATAAGATATCGGATGAGACCGGGGTTGAGATTATCGGCAAACTTGAGTCGATTAATCCCGGCGGTTCAATTAAGGATCGTATTGGATTGGCCATGATCGGGGACG
The DNA here is from genome assembly GCA_024224995.1 of bacterium. Next base: position 6,134 of record JAAENB010000323.1, read on the forward strand.
CGGAGGAGCAAGGACTCATTGATAAGGAAACGGTTATTGTAGAACCGACGAGCGGGAATACCGGTATTGCCCTGGCCATGATCGCGGCTGCGAAAGGCTATAAACTGGTAATTACCATGCCCGAGAGTATGAGTGTTGAGCGGCAAAGGATCCTTAAAGCGTTTGGCGCAGAAGTGGTGCTTACCCCGGCCCAGCTGGGAATGCACGGGTCCATAGATGAAGCGGAGCGGATCGCTAAGAAATATCCGAAGTCCTTTGTTCCCCAGCAGTTTAAAAACCCGGCAAATCCGCAAATTCACCGGGAAACAACTGCGGAAGAAATATGGAATGATACGGACGGGAGAGTTGATATTTTTATCGCGGGAGTGGGAACCGGTGGTACTATTACCGGTACTTCCGAGGGATTGAAAAAAAGAAAACCCGGGCTTGTTTCAATAGCGGTGGAACCGGCAGACTCCGCAGTGCTTTCGGGCGGTACGCCCGGACCCCACAAGCTGCAGGGGATAGGCGCCGGTTTTATTCCGGATATATTAAACAGGTCCGTAATTGATGAAATCATACCAATAGAGAATGATGCGGCTTATGCTGCCGCGCGGGATCTTGCGGTGACAGAAGGTATCCTTGCCGGGATATCTGCCGGTGCTGCCATGCATGCCGCAATCGGGGTGGCAAAAAGAGAGGAAAATAAAGGCAAATTAATTGTTGTGATATTACCCGATTCAGGTGAGCAATATTTAAGCGCCAACTTATATTAGTTTTTTTAATAGTTCAATCTTGACTATTTCGATTGAGATTGTAAACATTTAGATTAAGGAGGAAATAAAATGAAACTTGTTGTAAACGGACAGGATGAGCGGCTTAAGACCGATCTTGAGCAGGTGAACATTATCAGCCTGCTGGAAATTAAGGATGTGGAAATGCCCGACATGGTCTCAGTGGAGCTTAACGGAACAATTCTTAATAGAAGTGATTTCAGCTCAACAATTGTGAAAGAGGGTGACCGGGTTGAATTTCTTTATTTTATGGGCGGAGGGGCCTGAGAGCTGCTATGAATAATCATGAATTTGAAACCCTGGCAATTCACGGCGGAGCGGGAAACAGTCTGTCGCATTCTCCGTCACTTGCGCCGGTATATGATTCGGCCTCATTTGAGTATGATGATGCCGAATCAATGCAGAATGTTTTTCAAGGAAGGAAATTTGGCCATGTCTATTCCCGGATTTCCAATCCTACGGTAAGCGCTCTTGAACAGCGTATTACGGTACTGGAACAGGGACTGGGATCAATTGCTGTTTCTTCGGGAATGGCAGCCATAACAACAGCGCTCTTAACCCTTACGGAGCAGGGGGACAGGATCGTCGCGAGCAAGGGGCTTTTTAGCGGAACCGCGCTGCTTCTTAACGATATTTTTAAAGACTTTGGTGTTGAGATTTGCATAATAGATCCCCATGATGAGATTGAAGTGCGGGAAGCTCTCGCGGAAAACGCGAAATGCTTATTTGTCGAATCTATTACTAACCCCGGGCTTGCTGTTCCCAATATTCGATCCCTTGCGAAGATCGCGGAGGAGTTCCGGGTGCCCCTGGTGATCGATAGTACGCTAACGACACCCTATTTGCTGAAGGCAAAGGAGCTCGGTGCAGCGGTAGTGGTCCATTCTCTGACTAAATTCTTAACCGGTAACGGGAGTGTTGTGGGAGGAGTGCTTGTTGATCTTGGGAACTATAATTGGCAGGAGTCTCCAATAAAAAAAATAAATGATTATTCAAAGCGGGCTGGAGAATACGCCTTTCTCGCGTGCGCTCGTAAGAGAATTCTGCAAAACACCGGGGCCTGTCTCGCTCCCTCAAACGCGCGGCAGCATATACTGGGTATTGAAACATTGCCGCTGCGAATGGAGCGCCATTGCCTGAATGCCCTGGAACTGGCATGGTTTTTATCGGCCCACGAAAAAATTACGGTGGTGAATTACCCGGGGCTTAAAAGCAGTCCTTCCTATGCGGCAGCAGAAAGTCAATTCAGGGGAGGATTTGGCGGAGTGCTCACTATCAGGCTGGGAAGTCGTGAAAAATGTTTTTTGCTAATAAAGCATCTTAAACTGGCAAAGAACATGGCTAATATTGGAGATGTGAGAACGCTTGTGATACATCCGGCATCAACTATTTTTCATGAATATACTGCTGCCGAAAGAAATGACGCGGGCGTTTATGACGACCTGGTACGAATATCGGCGGGAATTGAGAACATAAAAGACATTATAATTGATTTTAAAGAATCGTTAGCGGAGGTATAGCAGATGAATTTAAACGAAGAACAAATTGAACGGTACAGCAGACATATAATTTTAAAAGACGTTGGCGGAAAGGGGCAGGAGAAACTGCTCAATTCAAAAGTACTCATCATCGGGGCAGGCGGCCTTGGGGCACCGGCAGCCCTCTATCTCGCGGCCGCGGGTGTGGGAACGCTCGGCATTGTAGACGGTGATGTTGTGGATCTTTCCAACCTGCAAAGACAGGTTATTCATTTTACTCCTGATGTGGGGAAAGCAAAAGTGGACTCTGCCCGGGAAAAAATAAACCTGGTAAATCCCGATGTTACGGTAATCCCGTATAACGAAAGAGTATACGCGGAAAATATTTCTGATATTATTGCTGATTATGATTTTATTATCGATGGGACCGATAATTTTCCCGCGAAGTTCCTGGTTAATGACGCTGCGGTTATGAACGGCAAGCCCTTTTCCCATGCCGGGATTTTACGCTTCTACGGGCAAACAATAACCCATGTGCCGGGCAAGGCCTGTTACCGCTGCCTGTTTGATTCGCCGCCGCCAAAGGGATCGGTACCGTCGTGCAGCGAAGCGGGTATTTTGGGGGTCGTCGCCGGAATCCTGGGTACCATTCAGGCAGCTGAAGCAATCCGGTATATTCTGGGTATTGGAGAGCTCTTAACAGACAGCCTGCTGCATTATGACGCGTATACTATGGATTTCAGGAAAATAAAAGTTAAAAAGAATCCAAACTGCAAAGTCTGTAGTGAGGACCCGGAAATACGGGAATTAAAAGACTATGAACAACCGGTATGCGACCTGGCTGCTGCCCGGCCGTAACCCGAAAGTCCGTAACCCGAAAGGAGGAAGAATGATAAAGGTAGATAATCATATTATGAACAGCATTGTTGAACACGCGAACCGGGATAAGCCTGTTGAAGCATGCGGATATCTCGCAGGGAAGGAAAATACGGTAACGGATATTTATAAGATGACAAATGCCGATAACAGCCCCGAGCATTATTCTTTTGTTCCCGAAGAGCAATTCAAAATAATAAAAGAAACCCGCTCAAAGGGGCTCGATATTTTAGCGGTATATCATAGTCATCCTCTCACCCCGGCGCGAATGTCGGAGGAGGATCTCCGCCTGGCCTATGACCGGAGTCTTGTATATGTCATCGTTTCCCTGGCAGGGAAAGAGCCGGTGATCAAAGCGTTTAGCGTAGCTGATAACGAATCAATAGAGGTAACAATTCTTCCAATAGGAGATACTAATCATGAATGATGCAAAAAATAAAGATGCTAATAATGCTAATCAGGACACTGAACATGTATTTGACATCGCCGAATATAAAAAAGTCGGATTTATTCAGCAAAAGCAAAAAGACTATTTTGCCATGCGGCTCCATGCCGTGGGAGGAGATTTTACCGCACCGCAATTGATGGCCATCGCGGAAGTGGCATATACCTATGGGAAGGGCCAGGTTCACCTGTCCACGCGCCAGGGCGTAGAGATCCATTATGTTCATTATTCAAAGCTGGAAGCGGCACAGGAAAAGCTGGCAGCTGTTGGAATAACTATGGGTGCCTGCGGTCCCCGGGTCCGCATTGTCAGTGCCTGCCCCGGCAGCAGCACCTGTCGATGGGGAACAATAGACACCAAAGAGATGGCGCGCTATCTCGATGAAAAATATTTCAGGAGCGATACTCCTCATAAATTCAAAATGGCGGTAACCGGCTGCCCGCACAACTGCGCAAAAGCCAGTGAGAACGATATCGGAATTATGGGAGGAATTCTTCCGGAATGGAGCAGTGAAGACTGTATTGACTGTAATCTTTGTGTCAATGCCTGCCCTACGCTGGCAATACATAAAGAAGAGAATAAAAAAGAGAGCCAGTATCTTCTTGATGAAGAGAAGTGCATCAATTGCAGCATCTGTACGAAGAATTGTCCCACGGACGCGTGGAAAGAAGGAAGGGCCGGGTATATCATCTGGATCGGCGGAACTATGGGGAAGAAACCCCGTATAGCCACACGGTTAACGGGCGTAATTGAAGACAAAGAAGAAGTCTACAGGCTGGTAGACCGTACTATTGAATACTACCGGGCTCATGGCAGAAAAAAAGAACGCTTTGGGCATACTATCGAACGAATAGGCGAAGAAAAAGTTCGAAAGGAGATATTATATGGCACTGAATAATAAAAAAATATCAAAAAAAGTTGATCTAACCGGCGTACGGTGCCCAATGAATTTTGTAAAAACAAAACTGGCACTTGAGGAACTTGAAAAAGAAGAGTTTCTCGAAGCGGTTATTGATGAAGGGGAGGCTCTCATGAATGTTCCCCGGAGCCTGAAAGATGAAGGGCACAAAATTGTTGCTGTTGATAACAATAATAACGGAACGTTCACTCTTCTTATAGAGAAAGGAGGCTGATATGTTTGAGAAATCCTATCGCAGTGTTGTAAAGGCTTTTTCCTGGAGAATTACCGGAACTCTTGATACCGTACTGGTCGCGTTTTTTATTACCGGGAAAATATCAGCGGCTCTTTCAATAGGGGCAGTAGAGGTTTTTACCAAGATGGTCCTTTATTATTTGCATGAACGGGCATGGAATAAAGTAAAGTTAGGAAGAGTCATTCCCGCAGATGATTACCAGATATGAGGGGGCTGGCGGTTTATTTAAAGAGGAATTATATATGAAAGAAAAAATTGAACAGCTTAAACAAGAATTGAAAAATAAAACAACAAGAGAAATAGTGCGGTATATCCTGGATACATACAAGGACCGGGCTGTTCTTGCTTCCGGTCTTGGAGCTGAAGACCAGGTTCTTACGGATATAGCCGTAAAAAATAGCCCGGGCGCGCGTATTTTTGTTATCGATACAAAAATGCTGAACCCGGAAACCTATGAGCTCTTGCGGGAAACGGAATTATGGTATTCCATCAATTTTGAAGTCTATACTCCCGATATCGCAGCGGTCATTGAAATGGTTGAGACCCAGGGCAAAGAGCTTTTTTATGAAAGCATGGAACTGAGAAAAAAATGCTGCCATATCCGGAAGATTGAGCCTCTTAAAAGAGTTCTCTCCACTGCGGACGTGTGGATAACGGGGCTAAGAAAAGACCAGTCCGTAACCAGAAGCGATATCGACATCGCTGAATGGGATGAGGCAAACGGGCTGATAAAAATCAATCCCCTGGCAGATTGGACTGAAGAGCCGGTGTGGGATTATATTAAAGAAAACGGGGTTCCGTATAACAGGCTCCATAATGAAAATTATCCCAGCATTGGCTGCGCGCCCTGTACCAGGGCAATCCATCCCGGTGAAGATACCAGGGCAGGACGCTGGTGGTGGGAACAACCGGAACATAAAGAGTGCGGCTTGCATCGGCGGCCTGTTTATGTCGAAAAGGAGAAGAAGCATGAACCAGCTTGAAAAACTTGAAAGTACCAGCATCTATATTCTTCGGGAGGCATACCGGGAATTTAAGAACCTGGGTATGCTCTGGTCCATCGGAAAGGACAGTACCGTTCTTCTGTGGCTTGCCCGTAAGGCGTTTTTTGGACATGTACCGCTTCCGCTGATCCACATAGATACCTTTTATAAGATCCCGGAAATGATTGAGTACAGGGATGCCCTGGCGAAGAAATGGAATCTTAATATGGTATACGGCTCAAATAAAGAGGCGCTTGATAAAAAAGAAACATTTCCTCACGGGAACGTGGACCGCATAAGCTGCTGCCGGAATCTTAAAAGCGAAGCACTCAAGCATACCCTGTCCGGAGAATGGCAGCGGTACCGGCTTAGCCATGAAACCGGCACCTATGAGATCGACGCAAATCACGAGCCCTATACCGGAGTTATCGTAGGGGTCCGGGCAGATGAAGAGGGAAGCCGTTCAAAGGAACGCTATTTCTCCCCCCGGGACGTGCAAAACGACTGGGATGTGGACGATCAGCCTCCGGAGTTCTGGAATCAGTATAAAACCGATTTCGCACCCGGAACGCATGTCCGCATACATCCCCTTCTTGACTGGACCGAGCTGAATATCTGGGAATATATTCAAAAGGAAAATATCCCGGTAACGCCGCTCTATTTCGACAATGGAAAGGGAAAGCGCTACCGTTCCCTGGGATGTTATCCCTGTACCAGCCCGGTTGAATCAAATGCCCGGAATGTTACAGAGATTATTGAAGAACTCCGAAGCGGTAAATTCGCGAATATCGCGGAACGCTCGGGGAGAGAACAGGATAAGGAAGACGGGGGTTCTCTTGAAACCTTGAGAAGAGAGGGGTATATGTAATGAACGCGAAATCAGTTAAACAAGAAGTTGAACAAAAAGCAGAACGAGAACAGATGAATATTGTTATTGTAGGACATGTGGATCACGGAAAAAGCACCGTCATCGGCAGGCTCCTTGCCGACACCGGTTCCCTTCCCAGGGGGAAACTGGAACAGGTTAAAGAACGGTGTAAAAAGAATTCAAAGCCTTTTGAATATGCCTTCCTGCTGGATGCCCTGAAAGATGAGCAGGCACAGGGCATTACTATAGATGTCGCGCGCTGTTTTTTTAATACGGAAAAGCGCCACTATATTATTATCGACGCACCAGGCCATATTGAATTTCTCAAGAACATGGTAACCGGCGCGTCACGGGCCGAGGCGGCACTCCTGGTTATTGACGCCAGGGAAGGGGTGCAGGAGAACTCCCGGCGGCACGGCTATTTACTTTCCATGCTTGGCATCAAACAGGTTGCCGTCCTGGTAAATAAAATGGACCTTGCCGGTTACGGGGAAAAAGAGTTTACCGCCATTAAAGATGAATTTACGGCGTTTCTTAAAGATATTAACGTGGAGCCCCTTTGCGTAGTGCCGGTTTCCGCGCGGGAAGGCGATTACATCGCGGCTCCGGGAAATAAGATGCCCTGGTATAATGGGAAGACGGTTCTGGAAGTTTTGGACAGTTTTCAAAAAGAAAAAGAAAAAGAAGAAAAACCATTCAGGATGCCGGTGCAGGATATTTATAAATTCACTCAACTGGGCGATGATAGAAGGATTATCGCGGGAACTGTTGAAACCGGCACTGCTTCTGTTGGAGATGACGTGGTGTTTCTCCCTTCGGGAAAACGTTCTGTTATTCGATCCATTGAGGGGTTTAACGAACCGTACCGGGAACAGGCTGCTGCCGGGAGAGCGGCAGGGTTTACCCTTGCCGGGCAAATATACGTAAAACCCGGAGAGTTAATGTGCCGGGTAAGCCAGTCCCAGCCGGAAGTGGCTGATGTCTTTAAAGTAAACATCTTCTGGGTAGGGAAAAATCCCATGATACAGGGGACCAGGTATAAGCTGAAGATTGGTAATACGGCGGTGGGTGTTTATTTAAAAGAGATCGTAAATATAATCGATGCTTCTACGCTTTCAACAGAGGTGAATAAGAATCAAATCGACCGGCATGATGTTGCCGAATGTATTTTGCAGACAATGAAGCCTGTTGCCTTTGATGCGATTGCCGAAATTGAATCAACGGGACGTTTTGTAATTGTTGACAATTATGAAATAAGCGGCGGCGGAATAATTATTTCTCCTGAGAAGACGGGCTCCTATCTTGAGGAGCATGTACGGGACAGGAACCGGTCCTGGGTCAGGAGCTCTATTGAGCCCGGAGACCGGGTCGCGCGCTTTAATCATAAGCCGAAGCTTATTATCATAACAGGACCCGATATTGGGCATTTGCAGGATGTGGCAAAAAAACTGGAAGAGGATCTTTTCGCGTCAGGGAAGAATGTCTATTACCTGGGAATCTCGAATATCACCAGGGGGGTCGTTTCGGATATTCCTTTTTCCGGCGGAGAGCGGGAGGAGCACATTCGAAGGCTTGGGGAGACCGGGTTTATTCTTGCAGACGCAGGGGGGATACTCATCTCAACAATACCGGACCTTGACAGTTATGAATATGATATGATCAGCGTGCTCATAGAACCATATGAGCCGCTTCTTATAACGGTTGGTGAATGTTATTGTAATGATAGTTTGATATCACTGGATGTTTCGGGTATCGATTCTCTTGATGATATTAAAGACAGGATTACGGACCTATTATATAAAAGGGAAATATTGCTTGAATATTATCTTTAATTGCCCGTACGCGGTGTTTATTTGGGGTTTTAACCCCGTGAAACAGAGCAAGGCCCTATAAATTCTTTTCAGCAAAGACCGTAAGAACCTTGTTTTCGTATTTATAATCCAGTTTAAATTCCCCTTCGTAAGCAATGCGGTAAAGCCCGAGCTGGCTTTCGCCGGGTCTGGGATTTTCCATGAGTTCCATAAGACGGCTGGTATAAAGAGAAGCCGGGTCATCAGTATTTTTGATCTTTTCAATATGCTCAATGAAATTTTTGATATCAGAGTCCAGACGTATGCCGTTAATAACTTTAATGAAAACCGTATTATCATGGACAAGGAATTCGGCCTCAATATCGCCGCCTTCAGGAGTTTCCATGCCGTATTTTACTGCGTTTTCAATAAGCTCGGTAACACACATTGTCATAGCTTCAGTAGCATCTTTATCTTTGCCCTTTGATTTCATGAATTCTTTGGCTCTTTCCTGGATCTTCCGGACCATGCTCCAGGTTGGTTGTATCGACATATTTATTGATATTTCTTCGTTCATGTATCCCTCTCCATTAGTGCTCTATGCTGATAGTGGTGTACCACTACTATATAATATAATTTATTATTATGATATCAGAATGTCAAATAAATTATGCTGGATATCGGGAGTTATTTAGCTTTCTTGAGAAGATTTATGCTCGAATTGCAAGAGTGACATGCCGCAATAGCCAGGGCATCGGCAGCATCATCGGGTTTGGGGATCTCTTTTATGTTAAATAAGCGCTGTATCATTACCTGCATTTGCTCTTTTGAAGCGCGGCCAAACCCGGTCATAGCCTGCTTTACCTGGGAAGGGGTATATTCAGCATAATCAAGACCGGCAATTTTTATCGTAAGAAGGATAACGCCAATGGTTTTGGCAACATCAATGGCTGTTTTGGTATTTTTAGCAAAAAAAAGTTTTTCTATAGCCACAGTTGAAGGGGAATATAAAGAAATAATAGCCGAAAGTTGTTTATGAATATCAACAAGTCTTTCGGCTATTTCTTCTGATGATTTTGTTTCTATTGTACCAAAGTCTATTAAGTTAAAGTCTTTTTCAATAATAGACCATCCCAGTATTCCATAACCGGGATCAATTCCGAGTATTCTCACTGATCCTCACTGATTTTCATCATTATTTCATCGGAGATATCATAGTTAGAATAAACATTCTGGTTATCGTCCTGCTCTTCCAGGAGTTCGATAATTTTTAAACACTGGGCAGCCTTTTTCTCATCAAGAGCGGTTGTTGTTTGAGGAATATACGTTATTTCGTTCTCTAAAAGCTTATAATCCTTTTTTGAAAGAACATCCATAATGTCATTAAAACCATCGGGACTTGTGGTTACGATAATATTATCATCTTCTGTTTTAATATCTTCAATATCGTAATCCATGAGGAGTTCCATAACATCATCTTCATTTGTCTGGCCTGCTTCAATGATAATCATGCCTTTTCTATCAAAAAGATAGCTTACGGAGCCTGATTCACCCAGATTTCCGCCATTTTTGCCAAAAATAGTTCTAATTTCGGGAGTTGTCCTGTTTTTATTGTCCGTAAGACAATCGACCATGATAGCAACACCACCGGGGCCGTACCCTTCGTAACGGATCTCTTCGTAAGTAATCCCTTCGAGGCTGCCGGTACCTTTTTTGATTGCCCGTTCGATATTATCGCTTGGCATGTTGTTGGTCCTGGCTTTAAGAACGGCTGTTCTTAACCTGGAATTTGATTCCAGATCATCACCGCCATTTTTGGCAGCAACGGTGATTTCCCGTATCAGTTTGGTAAAAAGAACGCCTCTTTTCGCATCAAGTGCTCCTTTTTTTCTCTTAATTGTTGACCATTTGGAATGACCTGACATAGTTCTCACCTTCCTAAAAGCATTAAATCGCGTAATTTTGAGTCCAATTTTCTAATATCCCTATTTTATTTTCAACCGTAATTTTATAATCTTTTCCCTGGCTTGATTGGGATTATAATTGTGATATATTGATTCAGTGTAGAACTTTATTGCCCTGTCAAAGTCTCCTAATCGTTCATACGCGTAGGCAATGCTCCACCGGACTTTACCGGTGTTTAATTTTTTATAATCACTTTCTTTTTTCTTTAAGTCCATTTCCAGTCCACCTTTTTCGTCCAGGCTACCTTCATACCTTTCAAAATCATCATATTCTGGGTTGTGAATAAGTGAAGATTTCTGGGCATTAATTTCTTTTTGAAGCCTGGAGATTGAGGCATTGAGTTTTTTTAGTTTAGCAGCAATTTCATCCTGGTATTTAATAGTTCCCGTATAGAATTTTATGGATTTCTTGAATTCGAGCTCTTTTAGAGCCATATCACCCTTATATTCATACGCTTTTGATCTTCTGAAAATTTTTGTTTCCGGAAGGAGCTTCAGGGTTTTGTTGAACGAATCGATGGCAAGCGGGTAATCTCCGGTTCTTTTAAAAGCAATAAATCCAAGAGCAAAATGAATATACCCGTCTTTGGGCTTTTCTTTGAGATATTTTTTATAAAATGTCACCGTATCAAGATACCTGCCAAGGTCTTCGGAAAGGTTCCCGATATACAAATAGACCTTTGGATCGATATTTGTATCATTACTCGATTTGGCATATCTTTTAAGGTGAAAGATTGCCTTCTTTTTTTGAGGAGTCCTGTAAAGAGCGATGCCCAGTTCAAGGGAATAGCTGTAATTGATAGTATTTAACGAGTAAGCTGTTTCAAGAGCATTGAGATATGCCTGGAAGTGGCCTGATTGTTTATAAATACCAGCTATTTCATGAAATATCGTGTCGTCTTTACCCGGTTCGATTGTTTTAAATCGCAAGCATTGAAAATAGTGATTTAAAGAAGTTTCGTATTCTTTGATTTTGCCGGTACACCTGGCAGCATACAAATGAAGTGTTGATATTTTTTCATTCTCTTCTATAAAAAATCTTTTTACTTTTCTATCTCTAAAAACCTTTTTGAGGTCTACTATAGATTCGGTATTTCTCGATGAAATGAAACCGGTGGGAACTCGTTTGTCTTCAACTCGCGTACTGTATATTTCATTCAGCTCTTTAGTGATTATTTCTAGTGACTTTTCATATTTCCCTTCATTGTAAAGGGTAATATACTCGGGGGGGGGCTGGGAGTTAGACAGACGAGGGACCACAAGTATTCCCGAATTGATAATTAAAATAAGAATAAAGATAATAACTTTGTTTTTGTTTAGTTTTTTCATAGTGATTCTTAAGCTTTTAACCGTTACTATATAATATATATCGGGAATGAGCGGACAAAAAACGGAAATTAAATGCCTCTCAAAAAAGTTGTTGTAATTTTTTTCTTAATATTCTTATTATTCAAGGTATAATTTATAATTTAGCGAGTAAAAAATAAAATAAACCGGTACTATATGGCAGTAGGTACCGGGATGATGCTATATTTTTGTTAGGTAGCAGCAAATAAACCGGAGCTTATATCGATGACGGTATTAAAAGAATTCAGTTACTCTAATGCATTTCAAAGAAGAATAATGTATTTTAGTACTTTTTTTACTTTTATAACATTAGGATTTATTGTTACTGATACTTCTATTTCGTTGCTATACTATTTTTATTATTACCCGGTTATTAGCGTTGTTCTTATTTCCACGATGATAGGATTATTTACCGGCAGTTTACTGAGCAGGTTCTTTTTTTCGTTTATTCATAGATTCAGGATTTTGTACATAATTTGCGAAGTTTTATTTATCGCGTCGTCTGTTCTATATATGCTGAGGAGCATTATTCTTCCCGAAAGCCGGGAACCTTTGCTTTCATTGTTCTTTTATTCCCCCTATAGCATTCCTGTAATAATGGGATTTATTGCTTTTTTTGGGGGAATGAAAGCGAATTATTTTCTTAAAATAGCATGCGGTGATTTTATTGATGAAAAACAAGGGCTAAAAAAGTACATTATGTACATTTTGCTGGGGCTTTCAATGGGGATAGTAATGGCAGGAAGTTCCTTCCTGTTTCAATATTTCCCAAAAGGAGCGGGTTTCTCCACCCCTTTTGCTGCTCTACCGTTATTTCTTTTGACGTCATTGTTTTTATTAAAACTCCAGTATAATCCGTCACCCCTATTTGCGCAGCAATATAAAGAAGATATAGAAGAACCCTTAACGGCCCAGGGACTTCTCAGGGATGACCTGGTATTTACCTATCTAAATTTTTTGTTCATAATCGTATATGTGTATCTTGGATATTTGGGGATTATAAAGTTTTATGGGGATTTATTCTATGTAAAGCTGCCTTTTGTCGCGATAACCTTATTTGGCATTTTAATTGGATTTATTATCAGCCATATTTTTAAAACTGCTTTCTGGCATGTTTACACGGAGATGATATTTCCTATTTTTTTTCTATTATTTGTTTTTATGAGTTATACCTTTCATCAAGAGCTTCCATTCTATTATGGTCTCGCGCTTTTTATACCGGCATCAATAGTTTTTGGATTCTCATTGCAGCATACCGTTAGCAATATTCTCATAAATTATAATCATAAAAAAAGATTTAATATTATTAGTTTTTCCGTATTAGTGCTTCCAATACCAATAATTATATCGATAAGTTTTATTGAATTTACTTATTTGTGGTATTTTGTATTTATTTATTTTTTGGCTATTATTAATGTAATATTTCCGGGAATTCATCTCATAAACAGGGAAGTAAAAGCGTATAAGAAGATAAGTTACTTTGTTTTTTCTTTAGTCTTTCTTCCTCTTTTGATTTTTATCCATATATATTTTAAGATACCGCTGGATAATAATATTTATGTCACGAAAATTGAAAATTTTGATGAACTAAAAGGAACAAATTATAATTCGCTGTATATAAAAAATAAAGGAACAGTTTATATGAACGGTTCCCCAATATTTTCCATCTCCGACAATATAATCCGGAATATGAAACGTTCATTAGTGCCGATTCATCTTTATCATAATGATGAAAAGAAAAAAATATTGTTTATTGACAGTAATCAGAAATTTTTCCGGAATCCAATGCTGGCAAATTTTAAAGATCCTCACCTTCCTTACTCTCTTGACACTCTTACTGATAAAAATGTTGATTTTAATGAACTTCCTTTTTCCGGAAAACAGGAATATGTTCCGGAAAGTAATGACCTGTTAACATATTTCAGTAAGAATAAGGGAAAGAACAGGAAAGATTTTTTTACTATTGTTGATATCCCTAATGTGATGGATCAAAATCATAATCTTTTCAGATTTTCACATGAGTATTATACTATCGTTAAAAAGAATATGGAGCCAAAAGGACTCTTTATCCAGATTTTTTCTTTAAAGGACTGTAGTTCATCTTTTCTCTCCCATGCCGTGGAAAATTTAAAAAAATCCTTTAATAAGCATATCATATACCTGTTTTCCGATGTGCTTGTTATTCTCTCATCGGATGATGAAAATGCTTTTAAAATAGACGAAAATGATTACGCCAAATTAACCGGTGTTTTTGAAAAAGATAAGAATTTAAAAAATATTCTTTATAATGAGGCCCATGTTGTTTCTCACCTGCTTTTTACTGAGATAGATGAACTGAACTCATTAATTTCGAAATCATCTGTTGATCCCCTGTACCTGTTTAAAAAACAGAAAAAACCGGAGTTGGGAAAAAAACAAAAAAAAGAATTTTACGAAAAATATACTGTAGAAAATAAAAAGATTCTGGATTTTATTGATAAAGAAAAAGACTATCAGCATCTATATTTTTACCAGAGAGTTAACAATGATCTTATTCGTAACGATGCTATTGTAACTCTTTTTAAAAAGACAGGATTTGCGGAGTCGCAAGAGAACTACCGGGATGAAACAAATTATCTTTTTGAATTAAAACGGTATACCGGTTATGATTCCGAACTGAGAGAATATCTCAATAAGATATTATCATTTAAAGAAGAATTTTATTACAGTGCCGCTCTCAGGCTTGAAAAAGATAAAAAGTGGGAGGAGGCCCAGGAGCTTTATAAGGCAATACTTACGATCAATAGCGATAATTTTGATGCTAATTACCGGATGGGACTTTTGTGCCTTACCCTTCAAAATATTAATGATTCTTTTAAGTATCTCCAGCATGCGTTACTGCTAAAAAAGAATGATAGTAAGGTATTATACCAGATGGGAGTATTGCTTTTTTCCAGCAGAAGATATGTTGAAGCAATTAACTATTTGGACCGAGCTATCCGTGAGCAGGAACGGAGCGCGTCGATATATATGTACCTTGGGCTGTCCTATGAAAAAATAGGCAATCTGAATGAAGCGGAGTATCGTTATACTCAAGCCAGTAAAGAAGACGCGAATGATCCCAAGATTAAATCACTATTGGAAAAAATTAGAAAGAAAATAAAAGACCAGGAAAATAGATGGAAATTGCCGGACCGGGCAAACCAGATGGAAGTTGAGCAGGGTGAGGAAATTCCTCTGCCCATAAATAAGTCAGCTTATGATATCAGGCTGAAAGATAAAGATGTTGAAAAGATGAGGAAAAGAGGGGATGCCGGGAATGCCGGTAACACGCGGTCTTTTCCGAATCCGGACCCAACTCCAACTCCAGCTCCTGATGAAAATACAAATCAGAATAAACCGGTAGAAGGACAATAGCAAGGTACCCTGATATATGATAACCCGCTTATACTTGTTTCTTACTCAATTCCGGATAGTCATTCCCGCCCTGATTCTCACATCCGCGCTAATCCTGGTAACAACGAAACTTGAGGCCCGGATAACCGGAAGCCAGGGAATGGGATTGGTATATCTCCAGTTATCTTTTAATTCTCTTAACTTTCAAGGGGTAATCGTTTCCTGGGGAAAATCCGGAGTAGATTTTTTTCTAAAAGTAATATGGGTTTATTTCGCGTATCCGCTGGCATATGCCTTTCTTCTCTCAGCGGCACCGGGCTATTTTTTTAGAAAAATGAAATCATTTGATCCCGCCGCAATACCAAAAGCTGATCTATGGTTTATCGTTGTTCCATTTGGAGCTGCTTTGTTCGATTTCATTGTATGCTCCCTGTTTTACGTGATTTTATCGCAACGCGATTTTTCGAAAACCCTCGTCACTGCCGCTTCAATAGCCGCTCTTATTAAATGGATACTGCTTGCGGTCTCCATGGCCTGGTTTCTCCGGAAATATTTTCAATTTCGTAAGGAAGCCTAAACTTAAATCCCACCAAGCAGACGGTTTGCTGTTTTTCCCTGACAATTTAAATTCGTGTTCTTTCTGACTGGACAAAGCTTTTCCTTTTATTCTATGTTAACGCAATATTATTCAAAAAAGGGGGAGGTTTGGAGAAATGGAGGGAGTAAAATCTATTGAAAATCTACCGGGTGAAAGAACTATTTCCCGAAGGTTTTATCATGAAGGAAGAGAACCAAAGGTTGTCTTTTTTGTCCGGGATAAAACCTATTCGGGAAAGATCTCAAATTACTGGAGAAACGGCTTTTCCATATCAACAGAGGAAGATCTTGATCTCCAAAAGGACGACAGTATACCGCTTATTTACCTGGATAAAAAAGACAAAGATTGTTCTGTTCGTAATATGAAAGTGTTGCGATGCAAGTGCAATGAAACCAGCGGTATGTCACAGGTGGATGTGTATGCCCCGGACCAGGAAACAGAAGAACAGCT
This sequence comes from bacterium, assembly GCA_024224995.1. The sequence continues at coordinate 22,235 of JAAENB010000323.1, forward strand.
TGTTGATACATTCAGGGTCTATATGGAGCAGCCGCCGCCCGTAATAGTTGAAAATTTCGACGACAGCCGGATTCCAAAATTTTCAGGAAAAGAACATTATTCCGAATGGGCGGTAAATACCCGTCTCATCTGGGCGCGGGGGGTATCGGGTTCACCGCTTGATAATATAACCCATTCTATTTTTAATCCCGAATCATTAGCCGGGAATATAGAAAATTATGTAGGAACCGCGCAAATCCCAATTGGCCTGGCCGGCCCGGTTATGATTAATGGAATATACACAAATTCCTATATTCCCGTACCCATTGCCACAACAGAAGGAGCCCTGGTAAGCTCCATATCCAGGGGAGCTATTGTCTGTAATAAATCAGGCGGTATAGAAACCCAGGTAACGGGGCAGCAAATGGTGCGGGCTCCTGTTTTCTTTTGTAGTGAAATGCTTGGAGCTATTAACCTGGAGAAATGGTTCCTGGAAAATGAAGAAAGAATTAGAATTAAAGCTGAGAGTGTTTCGTCCGTAGCAAAAGTAAAAAGGATCATTCCTTTTGTTTTTGGAGATATTGTTCATCTCAGGTTTTTTTATCATACCGGGGATGCCGCGGGGCAGAATATGACAACAGCCTGTACCTGGGTGGCCTGTGAGTGGATAGCGAAAGAAATCAAGGATGACCCTTTAATAAAGTTCGCGTATTATAATATCGAAGGGAATATGTCGGGAGACAAGAAAGTCAATTATCAGAATTTTCTTCTGGGAAGAGGGGTCAGTGTTATGGCCACCTGCCATGTGCCGGGTACAATCCTGGAAAAAGTACTTCGTATTACGGTTAAAGATTTTATTCGGGGCTGGAACGCTGCTGAAGTGGGCGCTCTTTCCGTTGGAATGGTTGGGCTTAATATTAACTTTGCCAATGTCATCGCGGGAATTTTTACCGCTACCGGGCAGGATATAGCAAGTGTCCATGAGTCGAGCACGGGAATTTTTAAAGCCAGGGAAGAAGGGGACGGAATTCTTTTTACCGCTCATCTTCCCTCACTTGTTATTGGCACTGTCGGCGGCGGGACCAAGCTCCCAACCCAGAAGGACTGTCTGGAAATAATGGGCTGCTATGGTACGGGGAAATTATTCCGCCTGGCTGAGATTATCGCGGCCACCTGCCTGGCTCTTGATATTTCTACGGGCTCGGCTATCGCGGCAAATGAATTTGTCAATGCTCATGAAAAACTGGGAAGGAACAGACCAACAAAGAAATTATCAAAATCGGAGATTACCAGCCATTTTTTTAATTCACTGCTGCTTAATAAAGAAAAACGGGTTGTCTCTTTTGAGAGCGCGTCTCTTGAGAATAATTCGGGAATTATCTCTAACCTGGTAAAAGAAGATTCCAATAAACTGCAGGGATTGTTTAAATACAATCTTACGGTTAAAACAACGGAAGAAACAAAAACAGTTCCTGCCGTATTAAAACTTAAAACCAATGATTCCGAAATAATCGATGTTGGTACGGGACTTGCCCGGCTTTCCGGTGACGACAGGCTTCCCGGTCTTTTTGAGAGTCAAAACCACATATTTGGTTTTGAGAACAGCCACATCCGGGAAATTGAGTTTTACCGGAACGTGAAACCGGAGATACTTGCGTTTTGTCCTGAAATTTATGGGGTTCGGTCTGAGCCCGGCAGAGAGTTGTTTGCCATTCTAATGGAAGACCTTTCGGAGTGCTCGCATCTTGATACGGTCAATAATCCTTCTCTCTGGGATGAAAGATCAATCACAACAGTATTGGAAGACCTGGCATCAATGCATTCTGTTTACCTGGACCGTTTCGAGGATATTCCCTCAATTATGAATGTGAACACTCTTAATACTGATGAATTCTGGGGAGCAGTTAATTTTTTAAGAGAGTTAACCGGTTTTAACGCATCCCGGTTTGATCATCTTCTGCCGGAGCATTGTGTCTCTTTATTCCGGGACTTTTTAAATAACAGTATTGAAAACCTGGAAAAAATGCACGATTTTCCAATGACCCTTACGCATAATGATTTTAACCCCAGGAATATTTGCCTGCGCCATACTACGGAAAAACCCCGCCTGGTAATATATGACTGGGAGCTGCCCTGTTTTCAGAATCCACAGCATGATCTAATTGAGTTTCTCATTTACTCTCTTGAAGAAAATGCCGAAATGGATGAATTCGAAAAATATATCTTTTTCTACATGGAAAAACTTGAGGAGTTTTCAGGAAGAAAATTTTCACCGGAAGAATTTATGAAAGTGCTTTATTTAAATGCTCTTGAAATCGGGGTTACCAGGTTTAACCTCTATCTTCTTGCTCATAATATTGTCAAATTTTCTTTTTTGGAAAGAGTGTACGGCAACCTGGTTAATTTTATTATAAACACCAGTGCCGCTTTGAGTCGGTGAATATCAACAAATAAAAAATTCCCCGGTACAAACCAGTTCCGGGGAATTTTTTAGTATTTCTAATTATCTCTTGCGATGGCTAACATGGTCCGGAGAGTTTTATGAATCCGTTCCATAAAAGCATAGTCTCGAACCGTATGAGCCATAGCGTACATTGGTATCCGGTTAACCAATAAATCCCACATACAGCAGCGGAATCCTTCCCACCATTCAGCAGCATCAATTGTATCTCCTGTGGCTTTTTCCAGGGCTTTCCGGTGATATTCAACATATCCCTCTACTTCCTCACGAGTTGTATCTTCACTAAGAACAAAAATAAGATACTCAGCAATATCGTGCTGGGGTAAATGAATGGTCGCGAGTTCCCAGTCGTAAATACAGACCCGTAATCCCTCATCAGTTTGCCGGTAACCAAGATTTCTTGGATTAAAGTCATTGTGGATCAATGTTTTTGGCAGACTTTCAATTTTTGACCACCACCATTCCATTGTATCAATACGGGCTATTACCATTTCAAATTCCATTTCAGAGAACCATTCAGGAAATTCATTTCGTCCATGGCTGACCAATAATTTCCAGAGAGGAGTAAGCTCCATCATTAATTCTTTTGTCGGATAATCACCAATCCAGTCCATTTCTTTTAATTCATCTTCCCGTTTGTACCAGATGCTGTGAATTTCCGCAATTCCATCAATTGCGAGCCTGATGTGTTCAGGAGTAAATCCGGAGACATCATCAGCCGAATCAAAAAGGACCATATTTTTAAGGTGTTCCTGGGCAATAACATAGGCTTCCTTTTCGTCATTTCGATAGATGCCATAGACTTCCGGAACATAGCGCGTAAAACGAGGATCTTTTTGCTTAAAGATCTCAAGTTCCCTGGTATGGCATTTCGTAACACCGGTTCTGCCTTTGGATTTTTTTATTTCCGCAGCAAGACGGGCATCGCATACCAGGGACAGGGTATGCTGCATGTGGTTAACTTCAACATCCATAGGCTTTACTTTAATCATTGCTTCAATTTTTTTCTTTCCACCGGAAGAATCATAATCTATAACATAAGGAAAGAGCCCCAGAAGTTTGTTTACCTGGTTTGAGGTCAGCTTGGTGATGATACTGCTGCCCAGATCATCTCCTTTCACTGCTTCAACCCCGGTAACATAAAGTGTCTGGTCGTCCATAGTCTTACGCATAATCTCAGTAAGGAATTGTTCATTAATGTCAGTAACTTTTAAGGTATTGACCAAACGATTCCTGCCCAGCCTCTCGTGAGCACTGGCAAATTGTCCGCTTGCTATTGCTGCGGCTGTTGACAGGTCGAGCGCCAGGCAATAAGAAGCAATGATTTCCGCCAGTTTGTGGGAATTCCCCGCCCCGGCACAGCCGATTATTTCCAGGCATTCTTTTTGATGACCAAGGTTGGTACCGCCGCCAACAGTTCCAATAACCAGGCTTGGCAGCATCATGGTAGCGTATACACCATCATTTCCTTTTTCCAGGTGGAAGTGCGCCAGGGAAGATTCATGAACACTGGCTATATCCTGTCCCGTAGAAGCAAACATCGCTGCAATAACGTTAGCAACGTTGACGTTGATACCGACCATGCTTGCCTGGATGCATCCTGCCACCCCTGCATGATAGGTGTCGACCAATTGGTCAGGGGTTACTTTAAGGACCGATTGAAGAATGTCCTCAGGGATAAATACTTCTGATATTACCCTGATACCCCGGCCCCTGATAAATGACTGGTGGGTTACCCGTTTGTCATTTGAGAGACTGCCGTCGATTAAAAATCGCTGGATCTCTACATTCTTAAAATGCTGCATTTGTTTTAATATCCACTTACAGGTGTTCCAGGTACAGGTTGTGGTCATGTTCTGCCCGGCAGCATCCCCTGTTTCATACATAAAATAGACATGGACATCTCTTCCTACGACAAAGGGTCTTAATTCTATCAGGTTTGCGAAATTGGAATACTTCTGTACTTCAGCCTTTGCCTCTTCAAAGTGGCCTCGTATCCATTCAGCGAAAAAAAGAGCTGCTTCCATATCATAAAAAGAAAAAAGCGGAACACGCATCATTCTTTGCTGAATAACATGCGCTGTCGCACCACCGCTTTTTGATATGGCAATTGCTCCTCTTCCGACCGAAGCGACTAATGCGCCTTCCGAAGTCGCCAGGGGAGCGTAAAATACCCCGTTTGCGTTTTTACCATGAATGATCATGGGACCGGCAATTCCTACCGGTATTTCAATAGACCCGATGAATGACTCAATATTCCCGGTCAGTTTTTGAGGATCAAAAGATGTAACCTCTACTTTTTCCAGTTTAGCTGATGTTTTTTCGCGTATAAACTGCAGCCGGTCCTGGCGGGCTTCTTCCGTATATAATCCTCTTCCCGGAATTCGGGGCAGGTTATTGGGATCTATTTCAGGTTCATCGGTTTTTTGAGTTTTGGCAAAATGATAATAATATACCGTTTCCCATAATACCGCTGCTGTAGCCTCATCGCCACTATGCGTGAAACCAATACGGTATTCTTTTCCTTCCGCGTTTTCTTCCGTATCTCCGGAATGTTTTTCTATCCAGACAATTTTCAGGTTAAGGCTATTTTGCAAAGAATCATTCAGGTAAAAAGCAGCATTTTCCAGGTCCATCCCTATTTGAAAATCTTCAACCAGGCTTTTTCCCAGGAGAATACTCAAGCCCCCTTCGCATATATCAAATATATCAAACAGAAGATGCTTGTCTTTAGTTCGATATCCCAGTTTAAAAGAATATCCTTCTCTACTCAGGCGTCGTTTATATTCCCGGCGGTCATTTTTTATTTTTGTGCTCATTCTCAGCCCCCTTATTTTCGTATTTTGGTTGTTATCGTGAACTCTTTTTTAATCGCAGCATGTATAATAGTTTTTTTATGCATAGGGCCAAAACCGGTCCCACTATTAAAATGCTGATACCGGTCAGAACCGGAGCCTGGAATACAGCTATTGCCACAACTGCTCCTCCAATAGTTGAATCCATCTGGTCGAGAAAAACGAAAAAAGCTCTAAATTTATTCGATTCTTCTCCGGGAGCAATGCCCATTCTTCGTTTTAAAAAGGAATTGGGTAACTCAAATATTACATACGTGATTCCAATAATGGCTCCAAAAATCGCAAAATGGATTGTTTCTATTGGAATTGTTAGAATGCTTCCTTCCAGCAGCTTATATGTCAGGAACGCTCCCGGTATTGAGAATAGCGGCATAAGGATGAAGCCTCGAATAGTTTTGTTCTCTCCGAATAAAGGTTTGCATACCGGTATTTTCAGGAATTGAAACCAGTCCTTTGTTACAACTATCATATGCAATATTCCCCCGATTACTCCGGGGATTAGTACCAGTAATGCCGTGGCAGTATGCTCGTTAATAATTAAAGAAAAAGCTCTGGCAGCATATTCGGTTTCCAAAAGGCTTTTAATATTGAGCATGCCAAACCCATCAAGGGCAAACAGAATGGAGCCGCCCAGAATAACAGAAAGCATAACTTTCCAGCTTTTGAATTTATAAAAACGCCCGTTATAAACCATCAGTACCCCGAATACCGCGAAAAGAGCAGCGATAAAAGGGAACAGGTATGCTTTTTCAATGGTCCAGCTTAGAATATAAGCCCCCCCAATAAAAAAGGTACTCCAGAAAACAGGCATTCCCCAGTATGACAGGCCATCATCCTCATCTTTGATGTTTCCTACATCATTAAAGACCGAGAGTCGAATAACACCGCACATCATAAAAATTACAAGTATGATAGAATAATACCAGGTACTAAATCCCCAACAATACAGAAAAATTGAAGGGACAACTAGGTAGTCATAGACATCAACAAATCCATCAAGGTAGCGGCCAAAACTTCTTTCAGTTCCGTATTTGCGTGCCATAAATCCGTCAAAGGCATCAGCCAGCATTGCCACGTACAAAAGGCTTAATGAAAAGGCGAATTTACCCGCAATAGCCAGCACCGCGGCCCATGAGGCAAAGAAAAGCCCGCTGAGTGTCATGCAATCGACAATATTAGGGCGTATAATAAATATATTTTTTTTCATATTTTGATACTTCTCTTTTTAAAATTACCGGCGAACAAGTGTTTGTCCGCCTGTTGAACATATTATTCAGCTTTTTCTTCTGAATTTTGTATTTCCAGCCGGTTAATTGTACCTTTGGTTCCATCCATACGTACTTTTTCACCGTTCTTTATTATTTTCGTAAGTCCCGGAACATTGACGATTGCCGGTATTCCCAGTTCACGGGCAACAACAGCGGAGTGAGACAGTGTTGAGCCCCGTTCAACAATAATACCGCCGGCAGTTGGGAAGAGTGGAGCCCAACCCGGATCTGTTCGAATGGTACACAGGATCTGGCCTTCCATGTTCAGCTCATCATCGGGGGAGAAAATAAGTTTTACCTTCTCTTCAACAATCCCGGGATAGCAGCCGATTCCTTTTAATACATCATCCGATTCGTTAATTTCAACTTCATTGCCATATTCATATTCGTTATGGTGATAAACCGGTCCTACTGTTTCGAAGTGGTGAGGCAGTTCCTCGTCTTCGTATGACGCGTATTCTTTTTTCCGTGATTCCACAAGAGGCTTATATTGGGATTGAATACTCCGTCCTTCCATATACATATCCAGTTCTTCAATGGTGAGATAGAAAACATCTCTGCCCTCTTCAAGAAGGCCATGAAAGGCAAGCTGGTTGCCGATTTCAACATAGATGTCTCTGGAAAGACCGAAAGCCCTGGTTCTTGCCAGTCGCATGTTTTCCCGGTTTTTAACAGACTGCCGAAGCTTTGCGAGATCCTTTTTAAATTTGCGAAGCTTTCCACCGCCCAGTTTTGTTTTAATGGCAGTAAAGGCCTGTTCTTCCGCTTCGTTCCGGAATTTCATTTCATTCGCGGCAAGGGTTTCAATAGTCAGGTCTTCACGGGTTAAATAGTTCTTGATTACGGCAAACAAGAAAGTCGGATCCTGGCGCAGGGTAATTGATTCTAACTTTAATTCTCCCATACACCGGTCACCGTATAGTTCAATATACTCAAGACACTGTCTATGAAACTCATCATCAGTAACCTGTATTACGCCAAGAAGATGTTCGTTTTCGGTTTCTTTGATAGTTTTAAGAAGCTCCGGTTTTGTTCTAACATAGTCGCACATACGGAGAATAAATTTAGTGGGCTCCGTACTTTCAATCCCTTCTTCACCCGACATCAGGTTGTTTTGTACAATAACAGGATTCTCAACACCTGCTTTTTCGAGCCACCGGTGAACCTTTCCATTCATCATCATAACATAGAAATCGTTGAAAATGGGGGTCTGCCAGCTGTACATAATTTTGTCGGTTAAATAGTCATGTAATTTCAATAACTCGGCAATTTCCAATGTGTGAAGCCTGGAACGGTTCACATAATCATACTCGCGCTGGAACATAGCCTTAAATTCAGCTACCAGGGCATCAATGTTCTTAAAAGCGGATTTTAAAGTAAATAATGCCCGCAGCAGCCCTGGGATCTTTTTAGCCTTTTGTGAAAAAGTAAGCTCCTGTTCTTCAACAAGGTCAACAGGATCCTGCAAGCCCATCATCCGTTCCATGTCTTCTTTATTCGTCTTGAATGACGGAAGGATGAGGAGAGCCCGGTACCAGTTGTTAATATTGTAAAACACCCGTCCTTTTATTAAACCAAGCATGTTACGAAAAACAGGCATCAGTTTTTCGAGAGTTTCTTCCGGAACTTTCAAAAGCCGGTAGGTTTGTTCATATACAATGGCGTACCCATTACTGGCGTATGAAAAGGTAAGCGGTGTGGTTACTCCGCAGTAACTTTCCTGGATATTTGAATTATCCCACACAAGAATATCACCCTTCGGTTCTTTTGGCGCCGGTAATGAAGTAACCGGCCGTGTTTGCAATATGTATACCTTGCCTTCGAAAACAGCCCATTCAATATCCTGGGGAAATTGTAGTTTTTCCGATATTGTTTTTCCCAGTTTCGTTATCTCTTTAACTTCTTCGTCTTTTAAACAGGAAACGTTTTGAAGATCTTTGGGAATATCAATTTCGATAGTTCCTGATCCCGATTCTTTATCAAAAACCAGCTGACGGTCTTTTTCATTGATTATGCTTTCAACGCCGTCTCCGTTTATTTCCACTGTATATTCATCGGTATTACAGATACCGGAAACGATACCTTCACCGGAGCCGTAGCACGCGGAAATGAGGCCGTGTTGTCGGCTTCCGGTAACGGGGTTTGCCGTAAAAAATACCCCGGCAATTTCGCTGTCGATCATTTTTTGAACAATAACAGCGGCTTTTATTTCCAGGAGATCCATTCCAAGGTTAAGCCGGTATCGAATAGCTCGATCGGTAAAAGCACTGGCAAAACAAGCCAGAACCGATTTGCCAATAGTCTCCATTCCTTTTTGAAAGAGAAAAGAATCCATTTGACCGGCAAAGGACGCTTCTGCCGCGTCTTCTCCAACAGCGGAAGAACGGACTGCGAAAAAGGTATTTTCCCATCCGGGGATTGATTCCAGCTGCTTCGCCAGATCTTTTTTTATTTCAGCATTTAACGGAAGGCTTTTTATTCGCTCCCGGATCTTTTCCGAAATGGGGCCAATTTCCTGGCTGTCTTTGTTAAAGCTGCCTAATTGATCATAGATCCATTTCGCTTCTTCTTTTATTTGGACGGCAAAAGCCTCGGTAGTTACAACAAACCATTCCGGGACCGGTAATTCATTCCGGCTAAGCCACGCCATGTTTTTTGCTTTCCCGCCAACAGCTTTTTCACCAAAAACAGATGCTTCTGATGATGATAGAATTAGTTTTGTATTCATAATATTTCCCTTTTGTAAATTAATAAAAAATTGAGATAAAGACTTAAGAAAGCAGACAGGTTAATTCTTCAAAATTAACCTTCGAATTATGCCGTGGATCCGTAGGGATTTTTTTGAGTATTACGAATTCATCCGGCTTTAGTTCTGCTAGTTCTTCTTTTGCTTTTGACAATATTTTTTCTTTGTCAATACTTTCATCCGCTGGTTCAATAGCAGCGTATATCTTGTTGTTGTGCTCTATAACAGCAGCGAATGCAACTCCTTCGATCTCTTTAAGCTGCTGTTCAAAGGGGATTGGATATAGATCTCCTCCGCGAGAAAGAAATCTTTTTGCTATCCGTCCGTGAATGTAGATATTTCCCTTTGAATCAAGGAGACCTGCATCCCCTGTCCGGTGCCATACCTTGTTTTTGTCTATGATTTTGTTTGCCTTAAAGAGATCGGGATCACCAAGGTATTCTTTTAATACATGGGGCCCGCAAACGATTATTTCACCTACTTCATTCTTTTTGGCAAGGTACGTGCTTAGTTTTTCATTTTTTTCAATGCTCACTGCATCGGACGTTGGTTTCAGGATCTTTACTTCTATATCATCAACCTTTTTCCCCACTGCCAGTCCAAGAGCGGGATTTGAATTTATAAAGTCTTCTGCCGATATTCCACTGATTGGTTCCGCTTCCGTGCACCCGTAAACAATTTCATTTTTTGAATCCGGGAATGCTGCCATCAATTTTTTTGCTAATGGTTTGAAAACCGGGGCTCCACCCGTAATAAGAGATTTAAATGGAAGTGTTTCTCCTCTTGAGAGAAGGTAATCGGCGATTTTTTCATAAAAGGCCGGTGAGCCCAGCGTTGTAGTAATGCCGCAGTCTTTCACCTGTTTCACAATCATAGCCGGATCGAAAGCTGTGGGCTTTGCCGGGTCAAAGAATGGCAGGACGCTGGTCATCCCCACCGCGAGATTGCTGAATACAAAAATGGGAAGCGCCGTAAGATCAACATCCGATTCCTTTTGATTCAGGTGACTGGAAAGAACAACATACTGCTGCCAGAGAAACCCCTGAGTCCGTTTAACTCCTTTGGGCAAACCGGTTGTTCCTGTTGTTAACGTAACAAGTCCCTCATCTTCCGGGTTTATTTTTTCCGGAACAAGATCAGGAGTTTTTGTGTTATTCAAAGACGCGATTTTAGTATCAATAAGTTTAATTGGAATCTTTCGTATATCGGGATTTACACGCAGCAGGTGAGCTTTGAGAGCGCCAATAAATCCTTTCGGATTAACAACCTGGCACGCTTTACTGAGGCGATCCCGGTCGGCCCAGGCATCGACAAAAACAGCCACCGCACCAATGTACAGTATGGCAAGCACAATGACATAAAGAGAATATGACATGGGGACAAAAACAATGATCCTGTCTCCTTTATTGAACCCGGCTTTTTTAAGGTTTGCCGCAGTCGCGATAACATCATCAACAATTTGTTTATATGTTATTTTTACATACTCGGGTTTTTTAAACGTTCCCTTCTTGTGATCGATGAGCGCGATCTTTTCGGGATTTTTTTTGGCATTTTCAAGCAGCTTGAAAATGATATTATTACCTTGCATTTATTAGCCCCTCCGGAGTGAATTTGAACGCAGTCAGTAGTATGATAATAGAGATAGTTTGAAAACTATCTCTATTATCATATGTTTTTTTAACCTGGATAATTACTAAAGAAAACTATTGAATTAACGAAAAGGCCGATTAAAAACAGGGTTCCGGCAGCTTCAACAATTTTTGAATTTTTCTTAACCGGCTTTTTAACAAAAAGAATACCGCTTGCTAAAAAGATAAGAAACAGGGCTCCCAGTACAATTGAATAGATGATGTTCGCGTCAAAAGAGCAATAAATATAGCACAATATCGCGGCACCCGTAAGAGCAATTACCTGGTTGATCGCCACAGTGGTCGCAATACCCCATACTTTCGTATATGAGTCAGCGAGTTCATGTTCCTGTTCTTCGGACCAGGTCTTTCGCCCGATCTCGTAGGTTATTGTGGCACACATGATCCCAAGCGCGAAAAGGATGATCGTCTTGATATCATACGATTCAACTTGAAGAATGTTGTATCTAAAAGAAAGCCCATACAGTACGATAATGGGAACAATGAGCTGGTGTGTTAAAAGGTAGAGACCCATATGCCTGTTTAAAAAATTCGGAACAAAGAATTCAACAAACATTAACAGGGACCAGGCAAGAATAAGAACCCAGAGAATAGCCTGTGCTTTTCCGGCGTAAATACTAAGATTTACTTCTATTAAAAGTACCACAAAAAGAAGCTTCCTGAGATCGGCCAGGGTAATAATTCCTTTACTTAAAAGCCTTTCGGGATGGGCTACCTTATCATCTTCGTAGTCTTTGTGCTCGTCGAATACTCTTAAATGAAGTAAGGCGAGAAAAATAACAGCAAAACCGATGAGTGATTGTGAAACACTAAAAGGGCTCGTCCCCGAGAAAAGATTACCAAACATGTACGATGCGTAAAAAAGAGTACCCGCGTACAGCATTACACCGGGAATGGGAAATCGTTCTTTTGTGTATTCAAAATATTTTTTAAATCCTGATAGTTTTTGTTCTTCCATGAGAAGTTTTCTCCTTAAAAATATAGCTAAAATATAACAGCCCAAAAAGAGCCAGGGGCTCTTTTTGATTAGTTGCAATGTTTATTCAATAGTACTGGTGATACGGGATTTTATATCTTAATCCTGTACATTTCGTACTCTTTTTCAGTAACAGGCTCACCCAAAACTTTTGGTGAGGCGTTCTCGGAGTGAATTAACGCTCCTATTATATACTCATAGTTTCTTTGTTTCGCTGTTTGTGCGTGAAGGCAGGTTAAAGCGCCCTGAATTCCTTTTCCTCTGTATTCAGGAATTACTCCCACTGTTTTTATAATGAATCCTTTGATTTTTTTTCTGTTCAGGAAAAACTTGAGTTTTCCGGCAAAGGACCGTATATTTGCTTTTTCCAGTATGGGTGAATAATCGAGTGATGAAAAACAGAATCCAACGGGTTCTTTTTTACTGTTTAACGCGATTGTAAAGAATTCATCGTCTATTAAGTTAATTGAACCTTTGTATAAATTTGCAAATTCATCCCGATTGATGCTGGTATAGAATGCGTTATCATTAAAAGCTTGAATACTCAACTCGTAAATAGTCTCAATTTCTTTTTCTGCCTGCGATTTATCAAAACGTCTGAATGTTATTCCTTCTTCCGAAGCACGCTTGAAGGGTTTGTTGTTTTTTTCAAGAACCTGGTCGATATTCCGGCAAATAATGCTTTTATATCGAAAGGTGTCTGTAACGCCATACCTGGCGGCAAAAGAAGAATAGTATTCTTTGGCCGGAGCTTCAAGAAAGAATTTAAACAGCGAGTCTCCTTTTGAAGTGAACCGGTAGGGATACCATGTTGAGGTATACATGGGAAATAAAATACTTTTTTTATCTTTTAACAGTTCCTTCGCGAAATCGAGCATTGCCGAGAAAATATCATAATCTTCAATTACTTCAAAAAGCCCAACCTGCCCAAAAGGAACATTGTTTTCGTCGAGCAGCTGCTCATTAAAGCCAACGGCCATTCTTCCTACTGTTTCAGGAGCCTGTTTTTTATTCATGCGTTGAACTATGTAAAGATCCAACAGGTTAGTTGATTCAATAAGGCTTTTGGTTTTAGAGACGGAATTGTGAATGGTTGGTGAATTTCCGTAAATAAACAGGGGTAATTGCAGGAAATTATCAACATCATTTTTATTGTTTTTGTTTATTTTAATGACTTCCATTTTGGCCGCTGCGCTCACATCTTGTTTTATTTGATTTTATTTAAACTAATAGAGAGTTTATATCGTAAAGCAATAAACTACAGTATACTATAAAAATATAAACTTTCAAGTAAAAAAAATATTAAATTTTTTATACTAACAGTGAGTTGCAAAGAAAAAATAAACGGGTATTTTTGCAAGGAAAAAACTTATTTTTTGCAAAAGAAGTGCTAACCATATAGACGGTTTAAAACCGTCTATATGGTTGCTTAATTAATTAAGGAGAAGTTTTAAAAAATGTAATAAAAAAGATTGACATTCTTGTGAAAATTGAGTATCTTTATTTTTATCTATCATTCGTGTATTTCAATTAAATTAAAACTATAAAACTATTAGGAATCGTAAACACTGGTTGTGCTAAGACTTGCGTGTTTGGGTCTTTTTAATGTTGAGGGTGGGAACTGTTATGAATACGTTTATTGAAAAAATTGCTGGTGTCCTGGTGGATAGAAAGTGGCTCCTTTTTATTCTCCTTTGTATGATTACTGTTGGAGGGTCTGTTTTTCTTGTTTCATGGGATGATCCAATCTCTCCGAAAATAAAAATGGATAACTCTCTTGAGATCTGGTTCCTTGAAGATGATCCGGCCAGGGTCAGTTATAATGAGTTTAAAGAGATCTATGGAAGTGATGAGGTTATATCCGCCTGGGTTCAGCCTAAAACTGACGGGGCCAAAAAAGACGTGCTGAATAAAGAATTTGTACAGCAGATCTATGACGCGTCAGTGACTATTGAAGAAAACCCTTTGATTAAACGGGTGCTTTCCATAACCAAAACCCCCTATATTGACGGTAAAAAAGGTGAACTGATTGTAGAAGACATGGTTAAAAAACGGCCCGATGATTCATATAAAGCCGAAGTTCTAAAAGAACGGATCAAGTCGAATCCCTTGTGGGAAAAACTCCTTTTTAATAAGGCCGGCACCGCAACCATGATAATTATAGAGCCGGAACGGGCCACTGATATGAATGACCTGGACTCGAAACGGCCCGAAATCCTGAAATTCGTTAGAGACTCTCTGAAAGGGATTGATTTTAAGCTTGCCGGAATGGGAGTTGCCTATGATGAAATTAACAAGGTAGGGTTAAAAGACACCATGCTCTTTACCTCTATTGCGTTTACCCTGCTGCTTGTATTGCTCGCGATCTTTTTCAGAAGATTATCGATATATATAACGGCAATGGTTACCATGACAATTTGTATGTGGATTTTTATGGATATTTCCGGCCTCTTTAACCAGAACTTAAATGTCGTATACGGCATTCTTCCAACGGTTATTTCTATTTTATGCCTTGCCGATATTATTCATGTCTTTTCCCATTACGATAAAACCGCGCCGGGAGAAAATCGGCTTAAGAGAAATCTTTCTTTTGTTCTGATTCCTTGTTTTTTAACAACAGTTACTACTGCTGCCGGTTTTTCCGCGCTCAGTTCAAGCCCAATGAAAATATTAAAAAGTTTTGGTATTTTCGCGGCAGTTGGAGTTTTTATAGCGTTTTTTGTTTCAATGATAATTAGCGCGCTTGTTCTTGGTGTCAAAGAAAAGAGAGACGCCGCAAAAGAGGCAAGCGGTAAAACAGTAAAGGCCAAAAAAGAAGGAAACGATATTTTTGATAAAATACTGTCAAAGATCAATACTTTTGTTCATAATCAATATAAGCTTATTGTTGGCGTTGGGGCAGTATTGATCGTGGTGGGGATCTTTGGCATCACCAGAGTAAATGTTGATACTCATAGTTTGAATTTTCTCCTGGACAGCAACCAGGTTAAGCAGGATTCGAAATTTATAGAAGGTGATTATGGCTATTATCTTCCCCTGGAAATACGGATCAAACCGAAAAATGATGACGGCGTAAAAGATCCTGATTTCTTAAGAAAACTGGATGCCTTGCAAAAGGTTATAGATAAAAAGGAATCTTTTGAAGATTCAACTTCAATCGCGGAAGTAGTAAAACATCTAAACAGGGTCTTAACCGATAACAAACAGGCTTCGTATGTTATTCCCCAAACCAGGAATGAAGTAGCCCAGGAACTCCTGCTCTATGATATGGATGAAGACAATGACCTTTCATTTTTTGTGGAAGAGGAATATGAGGAAGCCCGTTTTACTGTCCGTATTCCCATGGTAAGCAGTAAAACCATGAAAGGCTTAATCGCGGAAGCAGAGACGGAAATTAGAACGATCTTCAAAGATGATGTTGATATTAAATTTGGAGGGTATGTTCCCCTGTATGTAAAGATGATGGAATATATTATCGAAAGCCAGATCAGCAGCTTTCTCATCGCGTTTGTGATAATTTTTGCTCTCATGGCCCTGTTATTCCGGTCCTACTCTGTTCTCCTCATAGGGATTGTGCCGAACCTGATGCCAATATTCATGACTCTCGGGTTTATGGGCCTGACTGGAGTTAATCTTGATATAGCCACCGTAACAATTGCCGCCATAGCTATTGGTATATCGGTTGATGATACCATACATTTTATCTTTATGTATAAGAAGAAAAAGGGTGAAGGATGTACAACAAGTGAAGCGGTGGAACACACAATAGGGACAACTGGTAAAGCAATAATTATCACCAGTATGCTTCTGATTTTTGGATATTCCGCACTGCTTTTCGCGAGTATCAAATCGGTTATCTTTTTTGGATTGCTTATCGCAGTAGCAATGATTTTCGCGGTAATCGCCGACCTGTTCCTGCTGCCGTCGCTGTTGCTGTTGTTTAGCAAAGATAAAGAGGTAGAACAGAAGTAAGTTGTCACTGTTCCCTCGGCCTCTTTGCGGGGTATCCATAAAGAGGCTTCTTGTTTTGAATTTTATATACAGGAGAATTTTATGAGTAATTATTCATATTCTTTTTTTAAATTATTAGTTAAACCTTTTATTGTGCTGGCCCTTTTCCTGGTAATTGCCTCCCCGGCATGGGCCGGACTTTCTGCAAATAAGATTGTGCAGAAATCCTATGATATTGAAGACGGTAGAGACGCAAAAGCCATAATGAAAATGAAGATAGTAAAAGCGCGGGGGAAGGTAAAAAAAAGGAATCTTTCTTTTTACCGGAAAGATTATGGCAGAAACAGCAGAACGCTTATTGTTTTCAGATCACCCGCTGATGTGAAGGGAACATCCTTCCTTACCTGGAATAACAGGAACAGAAGTAATGACCAGTGGCTCTATCTTCCGGCTTTAAACCGCGTAAAAAGAATTCCCCAGGGCGACAAATCAAAGAGCTTTATGGGAAGTGATTTTAGCTTTGAAGACCTTTCCAAGCGAAGTCTTAATAAAGATACCTATAAAAAAATGCGGGAAGAGACGGTTGACGGAGCGGATTGTTATGTTATTCAAGCAACAGCAAAAGCCCGGAAAGAAAAGATCAAAAAAAGGATTTTCTGGATTAACAAAAGTAATTTCATTATTATTAAAGCCGAACAGTTCGATCGTTCGGGAAAACTGCTGAAAAGATTAACCACGAAGAAGATCAAAAAGGTGAATAATATCTGGACTATTCACTATAGTAAAATGGAAAACGTAAAGAAAAAGAAATATACGATATTGACATTGTCAAAGGTGAAGTATAATACCCGGATCTCTGCGAGAAAGTTTAGCAAATCATCTATGAAAAGGTAATGAAAACTATTAGAAAGAAGGGTGTGTTTTAAAATTCGGGATAAAAGACCCGGGTATCTTTTTCCTGGGAGATAATGCCGGATTTATCATATTCTTTTTCAAACTTTTTTCTTGTGGTGATTTTTATAAATTTGTTTAACCGCGCTCTGCTGAATAGCTTTGCCATAGGATCTTGCAGATCGTAGAGAACCAGGTTAATTTGTTTCTCTACGGTTATTTTTAAAAATCTCACAAGAGCGCCAATGGCAGTTGAATCAAAATATTCCAGCTCAAGACAATCTATTGCGATGGTTTCGGGCTTTTTTCCGGCCAGTTCATTCCATGTATTTTCTACATATTTAATAGTTTGAATATCACATACACCGTTCATATGTATAATGATGACACCATCTTTTTTTTCTGTAGTTAACCGAATCATTACAAAACAGCTCCCGTGAGTTCAAACTCATTTATATCGTATAAGACATAACGCGATTGCTGCTCATATTTTAGCATTGCCTTATTTTGTAAAGAATTTAAAATAAAAAAATGCTCAAAACCGGGGCGGGGCGCTAACGCGCCGCGAAGAAGAAGAGGAGGTTGAGGGGAGAAGCCCCCTCAACCCCCTCTTCTTCTTCGCGCAGCGTTAGCTGCGTCTTTTCGTAGTGAACTCACAAGGAAACTCACCGGTTTTCTTATGAAGATTCTGATTCTGCGGGTTTTGAAATGAAGAAAGCCGCAACTATATAGAGTAAATAAGCAGCTGTTTTTATTTTGGAATTCATGTTTATTTGTCTGCCGAATATTATCTTATATTTTTTTTCCCGGACATAAGGAATTTTATTCCTTCATCAAGACCGTCAAGAGTGAGCTCGAACATTGGAAAGATTTCCCGGATCATCCGGACGGTATGTACATAGCCCCATGATGATTTCGGAAGAGGATTTAGCCAGATGGCATCTTTATACTTATCTTTTAATCGCTGCATCCATACTATTCCGGGGGTATCATTATAATACCAATAATCAATTGCTCCATTGGTCCAGGTAAGTTCGGAAGGTGCCATCTCTGCGTCACCCACAATAATTACTTTGTAATCATCATCCTCACTTCTAAGATAGTCCGCGGTGGAAAAGGATTTATTTCTTTCCATGTCGTCCCAGAGATCCTGGTAAAAACAATTATGAAAATAAAAGTGTTTAAACTTACTAATCTGGGAAGAGGCAGCGGAAAAGAGTCTTTCTACCAGCTCGGCATATGGCGTCATTGAACCGCCCACATCCATAAAAAGCGCTACCTTGGATGCTTTTTTTTCTTTATTTTCCCAGACTAACTCAATTTCACCGGCATTTTTACAGGTGGCGTCAATAGTTTCGTCAAGATCAAGCATTTGTCCTTCCGCCATTGGAAGCAATGATCTCAGGTGAGAAAGGGCTACTTTCATTTGCCTGGTATCGAGGGTTAAATCGCTGGAGTAATTCTTAAAGGATCTTTTTTCTGCTATTTGCACAGCTCTTTTGTGGCGTGATTCTCCCTGCCCAATTCGTACACCGGCAGGATTGTATCCCCAGGCTCCCTGGGTTGACCGTCCCCCGGTACCAATCCGTTTGTTCCCGCCAACATGATCCTTGTAATGGCCTTCTCTTAGTTGTTCTTCAAAATTTTTAAGCACTTCATCAAGGTTCAGTTCTTCTAATTGTTTTTTCTCTTCTTCCGAAAGATGGAGCTCTTTAACCTTCTTGAGACCAGCCAGTATTTCATCGAGCATTTCATCTGTTGTTTCAATATCCTTGAACGTGTCAAGAAAGGCCATATCGTACTTGTCAAAATAGATCTCGTTCTTAACAAGAATTGACCTGCCGATATGGTAAAATTTAGTAAGGCTCGTATCATTAAGATTTAATTCAAGAGCTTTATGCAGGGTTATCCATTCGTGAAGTGAAATGGGAACCCCGTATGATTTCAGGTTAAAGAAAAAATTAATAAACATCGCGAGCCCTCGTGCTTGTATTGTACGCGTAGTGGTTTTTGCCGGAGTTTTGCACCAGGTCGGTGTCTTCTTTCTTCTTTAAAAGAGTTCCGAGAAAAGGTATTTCTTTTTCTATCTTTTTGGCAGCGACTCCGCCGACCTGGAGAGCCTGGAGCCAGTCAACAAGCTCGCTGGTGGAAGGTTTTTTCCGCAGCATGTCGAATTCCCTGATCCAGTAGAACTTTTTAAGCGCTTCTCTGAGGAGTTTTTTCTCAATTTCGGGATAATGCACCCGTACGATCTCTTCCATAAGAGTTTCTTCGGGAAATTCAATATAATGGAAGACGCATCTTCTTAGAAAGGGATCGGGTAATTCTTTCTCACTGTTTGAAGTGATAATAACAATAGGTCTTTCTTTTGCTTTAATGGTTTCCCCTGTTTCCGGAATATAGAAACTCATTTCATCAAGTTCGTTCAACAGGTCATTGGGGAATTCCAGCTCTGCTTTGTCAATTTCGTCTATAAGAAGAACTACCTGTTCGTCTGAGTTAAATGCTTCTCCCAATTTTCCCAGTTTAATATATTTTTTTATATCAGTGATGTCGCCGTCGCCAAAACGCGCGTCATTGAGCCTTTGAACCGTGTCATAAACATACAGGCCTTCTTTTGCCTTTGTTGTTGATTTAATATTCCATATAAAGAATTTTTTTCCCAGTGCTTTTGCAATAGAATGTGCCAGCAGGGTCTTCCCGGTTCCAGGTTCGCCTTTTACAATTAAAGGCCGCGAAAGAGCGATTGAAACATTGACATTGTCTTTTAAATCCGGAGAAATAACATAATCATCTGTACCTTTGAAATAATCCATGAGTGCTTTCCTTTTTATAATTTTAATATTTAATGAGAGTTATGCCTCATTGTAATTTACCATTGATGTTGATATCAATAATTTATATAGAGCTGCGCATGGCAAGAACTTTTATTTATAAAATATAACCATTTTTGTGGAATATGTCAAGTTTTTTCCAAAGAAAAAGATGCGTCGGCATCCCGGTAACCAAATTTAAAAATATTTCTACTTGACTTCCTGCCTGCTAGCCGATAATTAAAATAGAGATCAATTTTTTAATATTTGCCAGGAATAAATGAAATATTTTTTTATAATAATTGCTATGCTGTTGGCTGCTGCCGGTATTGCTTTTGCCGTTAGATTTTTCAGGATCCCCGCGAAAATACGGAAAGCAGAAGAATATATGGAAACTGAAGAGTACAGCAAGGCCAGTGAAATTATAAAAAAAATATTGGAAAAAAAGAAGGACAATGTTCCTGCGCGGTATATCAGGGGCCAGCTGTTAACCAGGCAAAACCAATACCTCATGGCTATTGCGGAATATAACAGTATTTTAGCTATTCCCGGGTTTAACAAACAAATTAAAGAACTGGATGTACATTACCGCCTGGCGCAGTTATATAGTGAAACAAAAAACTATACAAAAGAGATCGAAGAGTATAAAATTATTCTAACATTTAATGCCGATGATATTAACGCGAATCACCGGATTGGACACGCTTTTTACCGGCAAAATGACCATCGAAGAGTGAAAGACCATCTCATGAAGGCAGTAATTCTCGATCCAAAACTGATCGATTGTTATCTGCCGCTGGGAGTATCATGCTACAAAATATCCGATTATGAAAAAGCAGAGCAGTATTTGGTAAAATCATTGGAACAGCGAGGCGATCATACTGAGGCTGAGTACTACCTGGGTTCGATCTACCAGATGGGAAAGAATTATGAAAGTGCCGTATCAATGTTTGAGAACGCCAGGAAGAATCGCAAGTATTTGACCCTGAGTTTATATAGTCTCGCGGAAATGGCTTTTGATAAAAATCAGTATGGCCAGGCTATTGATTATCTTGAGCAGGGGCTTAAACAGTTAAAAGAAAAAACCGATCATGCCTATGCCTACCGGTATATGCTTGCCGAATGCTATGAGCTGGAGAACAAAATTGAAGAGGCAGTGTATCATTGGAAAAAGGTTGCCGCAGATAATGCTAATTATCGAAGTACAAACCTGAAACTTGAATCCTATTCCGAGATCCTTGAGAATAATAATTTAATGAGTATTTTTACGGCTTCCCTGGAGGAGCTGCAGCCCACGATTGTTGAAATTATATCGGGTTTGAATTATAATATTGTTTCAAAAGAAAAAATTAACCCTAATGAATATAAATACAAAGCATATAATATAAAAAGAATAAACGACCCTCCTCTTTTGATTTATTTTAACAGGACAACACGGGAAATCTCAGAAGGGCAAATAATGGATTTCTATAAAAAGATCAATGAGGAGAAGAGCAAGAGCGGCATTTATATCGCAACCTCTAAATTTAGTCTCAGGGCACGGTCGAGCGCTACTTCTAAAATGATAGAACTTTTTGACTCTGAGTTTGTTAATAAAGTCATAGAAAAGATCAAAAGCAAAAAAGCAAAATCATAATATTAAAAATATTCCGGAAATTAATGTATATGCGTTCCTATTATTATATATCTACTCTTTTATTGATACTGCTGGGTATGACAGTTGCCTTTTCCTGTACTGCTGACCCGGATGAAGCCTTTAACGAGGCTATTGAAAATCTAAATAAAGGGAAAGCCGGCTCTCTCCTGGCGGTTGAGCAGCAGTTTATTAAACAAACACAGGTAAAGGAGTTTAACGCTCAAGGCTTATTGTTTTCCGGCAGTATTATGTGTTACCGGGATCAAAATATGTTTGATGTTGTTTACCCGGAAAAATTGGGAATTCCGGTTGTTAATGCCGGGAATAAGATCTTTTATGATATAAATGATAAATATTTTATCAGCAGTGACGAGATAAAAGTCTCTATTGTCAACAGGAAGGAGGATCAGCAAAAAATCGCTGTACTTGGAGATAAAAAGCATCCGGTTAAGGCGCTTGTTCTTTGTGATGATAGTATTATTTACTACCGGAACTACAAAGTTTATTTGTTCGATATTCGCCTTAATAAAACGTCTCTCCTGATTGCGAATGATTTTAAACCTAAATATAAAAACTACAATGTGACGCTGCGTAGAAAAGGAAAAACACTGGCTGTTCTGATTGGGATCGGCGGGGATCATTCCCTGTCCCTTATTGATATTCATGAAAAAAAGATAAAAATTGAAAAAATAGCGGCTGCTTCGTCCAGGATTTTTCTCGCGGAAGAATATGTTCTGTATGTAATGGGAAGTTCCGGCAAGTGGACAATAACCAAATTTACCATCCCCGACAAACAAAAGTGGTTCCTTAACAAGCTTAAGGATATCCGGGATATAGTACTCTTAGAGAAGGGCTTTTTGCTTGAAGACAGAAAAGGGCTCTGGGCTATGGATTATAAAAATAAAAAAAAGTATTTGCCCTTTAAATACGAATTAAAAGGCAAATCGTGCGGTAATATACTGTTTAATTATAAGAATACTATCCACCTGGTTGATATTAGCACTCTTTTTGCTAAAATGGAATCCCTCATGAAAAGATCTCCCGAGCTTTTTGAACTCTGGCGATATGATGAAAAATTTCTGAAAAAAAATAAGAAATAAGACCGGTTTTAAAGAAATACGGTCATTTCTTCCCTGGCTCCATATACTTTAAGGGATTTACCGGCTTTTTTCTTAGCGTCTTTTACCATACGGTCAATTTGTTTGTCATCATGATACGGATCATGGTGATACATGTAGAGTCTCTTAACTCCTGTTTCTTTGCTCAAAGCAACAACTCTTTCAACTGTTGAGTGTCCCCATCCTATCCTGGACGGATATTCCTCCTCCGTATACTGGCAATCCGCTATGAGGATATCGGCATTTTCAACCAGGTTGCTGATATTTCTTTTATTAAAACCGGGAATATTCTTATTATCGATTAATTCATTATCCGTGGCATAAACGAATATTTTTCCTTTGTATTCTATTCTGAAGCCGAATGAAAGGGTGGGGTGCATAAGATACGTGAATTCTATTTTTATATCGTTAATAAAAAAGACATTTTCATCCAGATCTTCGAGGTCAATAAAGTCCAGCTTTGCCGCAAGTTCATCAAGACTAACAGGGAAATACTCTTTTTGCATTTGCCCTGCCAGGAGGGTTTTAATCTCCGAATAAAAGTGTCCGCCATAGATGTGAATGTGCTTGTCTTTCATAAAGATAAGGCTGAAAAAAGGAAATCCCTGTATGTGATCCCAGTGGGTATGACTGATGAGGAGGTGTAATTCAACAGGGCTGTTTCCAAATTCTTTTACCAGGGACTGGCCCAGGTTTTTAATGCCTGTTCCCGCGTCTATAACCAGGAGTGTTTCACCACACCGGACTTCAACGCATGAGGTATTCCCCCCATATTTGTTAAATTGTTTCCCCGGAGTTGGTATTGATCCCCGTGCTCCCCAGAATTTTATTTGTATATCATGTGAACCTGAACTGCTCATCGTATGGAATTTCCTGTCAATAGTCTAGTAAACTGAGTTATATTATTATCGGCAGACTGCTTTAGTTCCTTGAGAGAGCAGCTGAACCCTATTTATACTCTACGCGAAAAGAGCCTTTGACTTGAGATGATATTGTTTTTGCGTCTTCACGGATATCAATCCGTACGATAAATGGTATTTTTTTACAGCAATAGGCATTCGCGGGAAGCGGTTTTTGAAGATCCTGCTTGTAAAAACGCTCCAGGAGGCTTCCTACAAGAGAGAATCCTGCTATTTTTTTATCAAACATATCAATTCTTTCTGCGGGGAACCGTTCTCCTGTTGCGGGGTTTATAAACCATACAGCAACCCGGTCTTTTTTAATTGAACGGTTTATTGAAAAAGCAAAGCAGAGCGTATCTTCTTCGAAATAGATATAATTAAACAGGTCTTTGACTTTCTTTGATTCTCCCTTTTCCCGCTTAAACGGTTTAAATTTGAAAAGAAGACTTTTAGCTGTTATGTCCCCGTCAATTGAATAGTGAGACCCCAATTGCGCTGATGTTATTGCTAATTCACCGGAGCAGGCGCAAAAAAGCAATAAACACAAAAAAAAATATCTAAGCACAGAATCCTCTCCGGTAAAATCGCCACCAGCCCTTTAAGATGAGCTCTTCATCCCGGTCAAGGTTAAACCGGTCGAAATAATCTTTGAGTTTTTCCATAAATTCTTCCGTAAAAAAAAGATTTCCGTTCTCTATTTTTAACTCATTGTAAAACCTGTTATCGAGAGTTTCATCGTCTACAATGGCGGTATATTCTTTGAATTTGCTGTAAAGAAAGAAGAAAACAGGTTCAAAAATATCAACACCCAATTGAACCTCACTCTGATCCGGGTAAAGGATATTGAGGCACGCGGTAAAATGATCATACGCGATAAACGGGTAGAGCTTCAGGGAAATGGGGAATATATCAGCACCCAGTCTGGAAGAAAGGTCCTGGGATATTTCTCCAACATTCAGCTCTTCAAATATGGCAAATGTATGAAAATATTGATCTGATTCTACCTGGACAGCTTCTTTTATGCGTATTTCCGTAAAACCGGGTTCCTCGCTTGTGCCGGGGTTTAATTCCGGTATCAATCTTGATTTGTAATAGATCCGGTCTGTGTTGTATGAGGGGTAGTGGTCGGAATCTCCTTTCTTTATAATATTTGACGAGTCTCCGCTGAATTTAAGATCAATTTTAAACATATGGGTGAATCCGAGATGTTTTCCCGGGTATTTTTTTATAAAGTGCAAAGAGTGCTGGTCGGCTGCGGGTCTTCTGTTTTCCAGGAGCTGGTATCCGCATAAGAACTGAGGAATATAGGCGGCCAAATTCCTGACCATGTCTACGGACAGGTCATAATCGAGTTCTACTGCCGGGATCTTAGGGATCGAAATCCGGCCATCCAGGGTTATAAATTCATTATGAATTATATTAATAAAGATATCGTTAACTTTGTTTTTATCGTCCGGAGTTAATGAATCCAGTATTTTCTGTATAGCCTTTACAGCATTCATTTGAACCTCTATAAAAATTAAGGAAAATTAAGAATTAAATGCACCGTGGAATTATATCCTGTTATTTTATAAAGTCAAGAATATATTTTTTTCGAGCAGCCGGTAAAAAATCTTAAAAAAAATCCTGTTTCTCTTGACAAACGGTCTGGTTCGTATTAAGATTCGGTTAATCTTGCGGCTGTGGCAACACAGTTACTTGATCTTTTTATTATCAGCTTAAATCTTAAACAGGATTTGCAGGATTGCTATGGACAAAACATTAATTAACGTTGGAGTTGCGCAGGTTAAGATTGGTGCGAACCCGTCAATATTGCGTACAATTCTTGGAAGCTGTATTGGTATTTGTATTTTCGACAGGATGAAAAAAATTGGCGGACTGGCGCATATACTGCTGCCGAACGATACCACGAACGGCGCTCAACCGGAAAAATATGCTGATACTGCTATTCCGCTACTGGTTAAGAGACTTGTTAAAGAAGGGGCAAAAAAAGAATACCTTTCGGCAAAAATAGCCGGAGGTGCGTCAATGTTCAAATTTGCGTCAAATCTTTCCCTTGGCCAAATAGGTAATCGAAATATAGAAGAGACAAAAAAATCTCTGGAGGCTCTAGGTATTCCTCTTCTTGAAGAAGATGTTGGAGGAAACGTGGGAAGAGTAATAGACCTGTTCCTTGATGATGGCCATCTCAAGGTTAAAGCAGCAGGTCAAGAAAAAATCTACTACAAGGTTTAACTATTTCCCTGGAGAAAATGATATGAATGTACAGATAAAACAGAGAATTGAACAAATAATCAGTAATATCGCTTCTCTCCCGGCAATACCGGAGGTGGCGAGCAAAGTGATAAATATGGTCAATGACCCGGATATCTCTATCAAAAAGGTTGGTGAAGAGATCTCAAAAGATCAGTCAATGACTACTAATTTACTTAAATTATGTAATTCCGCTTATTTCAGTAAAGGGAAAGAAATTACCTCTGTTGAAAGAGCTATTGTTACTCTTGGCCTCAAAGAAGTAAAAGATATTGTTATGGTTATTGCCACGAAACCGGTCCTTAACAAGTTTGTTATCGGTTACGACCTGGGCAAAGGCGATCTCTGGAAGCAGGGTCTTGTTGTTTCCGCCACCGCGAAAAAGATAGCTCTTCTCAAAAAGAGAAAAGATGTTGCTGATGTTGTTTTTACCGGCGGCATCATCCACAATGTGGGAAAAGTTGTTCTGGCGCTTTTTGTACAGAGTACTTTTAAAGAGATCCTTGATGCGGTGACGACCAAAAGTATTCCTTTTACAACTGCCGAAAGAGAAATTATGGGTTTTAGCCACCAGGAAGTTGGTGAAGCGATCCTGAACAACTGGAAATTTCCTGAAGTTCTTAGAACCATTGTCCGGTATTACCAGGAGCCTGAACTCGCGCCGGATCAATACAAGTTTGAAGTCGCTGCCGTGCATATTGCGGACGCCCTCAGTATTATGGCCGGAATTGGGATTGGTAGTGACGGTTTGTACCACCAGCTCAATGAAGAGGCTATTAAAACTGTTGGTTTAAAAGAAGCGGAAATTGAAGATCTTTTTGCTAAAATTCCCGAAACGCTAAAGCAGGTTAGAGACCTTATTTAAAGTCTGTCTCCCGGTTATGTATGTTTTTAATTAAGCCCTGCCCTTCGTGCGGAAAAAAGCTCAGGTTTCCTGTTGATAAAGGGAAAGTACGGGTGAAGTGTGTCTGCGGGCATAGTTTTATCGCCGATCCCGATGACACTTCCATCTATTCCGATTCTAAGTTTGATATTAAAGATAAGAAGGCCAAACAAGGCCCCTCTCTATTTGATTCCCTTTCCGCGAAAATCTCCGGGATTAATTTTGATGATATCAAGAAGAAGCTGATTACTGAATTCCTGGAAACAAAATATAAACTTCAGAATTTTAAGCTTCTTCCGGTCTCTGAGCAGCGGGTTGTTTTGTTTAAGGTTTTTGCTGCCGCAGTTGTTGGTCTGGGATTGATTATGTTGTTGAGGATGCTTTAGGTTTTATTTTTTTATCCTGCAGGAGTCATTGCTCCGGCAGGATTTTTATGCATGTTAGATTAATTTATCTGTATTAAGCTGCCGCCTTGCCAGTAATAGTCGCCTGTCAAAGTTTTTGAGTGTCCCCCTGAAACAGTACAGGTTCTGCCACTGGCTTCATTATTGTATCCTCCCGAGACACTGGTTTCAGCAAAGGTGGACCTATTATAGTGGCCTCCACTAACAGTGGAACTGCTCCCGCTGGCTATATTATCATAACCTCCGGAAATACTGGATCCTGAACCGCTTGCAGTATTTACCTGGCCTCCGGTCACGGTAGCAAAATCAGCACTAGCCGTATTAGCATTACCACCAATTGTACCTGCATAGTTTCCATTAACAGTATTGCTATATCCACCAATCGCGCAGGCATACCATCCACTAATACTATTCATATTTCCGGTTACAATCCCACTATAAGAAGAAAAATTACTCTGGTAACCCATAACAATATTATGAGAACCGGTTCGGTCGTCTCCGCTCCCCCGCAATTCATTATACCCAATAACCAGGTTCCCAAGACCATTCACTGTCCCGGTGGTGGAACCTGAACCACTGACGATCTGAACATTCACACCGCTGAAAATAATATCATTTGAACTGCGGGAAACTCCCTGGAAGGTGTTATTTAGAGCAGTGACATCGGCTTGAAGGGCTGTTGTCGTTGTCTGAACATTGTTGATTATATCAGCACTGACTAAAAGGGTGCTGTAATCCTGTTTTAAGCTGGCAAATTCGGCTTCAAGAGCAGCATTTTTTGCTTCAAGAGCTGAAATTTTATTATACATGTCGGAAAAACTGAAATCGGAATCTGAATTGCTTGATGAGCTTGAACCCTGGGTAAGACCGGCCTCACATCCGGAAAAACCGAGTATTGACGTTATAATCAGTGTAGATACTGTAAGACTTAAATATTTTTTCATTAGCTTTCTCCATTAGCTGTAATAAATTGGGTAAGGTTGGGTTTGCTGTTTAAAAATACACAATTTTTTCATTTGCGGCAAGCAAATGGGAATGAACGCCACCTGGGGGGGAATGAACAACAGTATTTTTGTATTTTTTTAATTTATATAAAAAATGCTTAACAAAATACCAGCTATATGGCTCTGTAACCAATTATGACCTATACAATTAACAACACAAGCTCATACCACATAAACGAGATGGAGACCCTGGGCTGGGAACTGACTGTATGCAATTCCCTGGAACCGGAGAAAAGTCCCTGCAGGGATATCCTGAATAAGAGCGAAACCTATGGAAACCTGCTCTATAATTATCTCAGTGAGATAATTGACCTGGCAGGAGTCCGCTCTGTTCTTGAGGTCGGCGGCGGATACGGGTATATTACAAGGGACTTTTTGCGAAGAAACCCCAAACTTAAGGCATCCATGCTTGATATTTCCCCTTATTTACTGGAAAAACAGAAAGAAACCCTTACCGAAAGCGGTCTTATCCCCGGAAGTGATATCAGTTTTATTGAAAAAGACTTTTTTCTTACGGAGAACAGCTTTCTAAAAGAGTTTGATATGGCTCTTTTAAACGAGAATATTGGAGATTTTCCAACAATTACGGGAATTGATCGGGAGGAGAAGAATCCTGATACGATTATCAGCAAGATTCAAAAGCTCATTAAAACATATGATTTTAGTTTTGATGATATTACCGATAAAAATTCTTTAATAAATATTAATACCGGGGCCATAGAGGCAGTGGAAAAGCTTTGTACTGCCGGAATATCGAATATATTTATAAGCGAGCATAGCTGCGAAGCCTGTACCCCTGAAGAATATGCCGGAAAACTGGATATTGTTCCAACAGGAAACCCTGAGAGAATCTCCTTAAAAGGGCACGATGAATATACAATAAAATTCTCTTTTCTTGAGCAGGTAGCAAAGAGTTTTGGCTACAGTGTGAAACGGGGTCAGTTTGCCGATTTTATTAAATTTGACCTTACTCCAAAGTTGAACTTTATCCTCACATCGCATTCCGAAAAGGATGAACATGAGATAATTCGGCAATTTGTTGATGATATTTTTAAATATGAGTATTTGGTTTTGATGAGACTGTAGTTAAGCCGGGTCTTCGGCTCCGCTCAGACACCGGCTGGCCGGGAAAAATACGGAAGAAACTGTGGTGATACCGGGGTCTGTTTTACGAAGATGCTCCGGGCAAGGGCTTGGTTCTGAGAGACGTTGCACTGCAACGTCTCAAAACAGACCCCCTATTGAAAAAGAGTTTCTTGAGAGGAAAAACATGATAGCAAAATTAACCGGAAAAATAGACGAGCTAAAACCCACGGAACTTATTCTTGATGTGGGAGGAGTAGGGTATGAGCTCAGAATCCCTTTCACTACCTATGAAAAAATACAGCACGAGAAAAAAATAACCCTCTATGTATACACTCTTCACAAGGAAGACCGTCTGGAATTGTACGGGTTTTCTACAGAAGAGGATAAACGCATATTCACGATTTTGCTGAATATAAGCGGAATAGGCCCATCAATGGGCTTGTCTCTTCTCTCGGGAATTTCAATAGAGAGGCTTGTAGACTCAGTCAAGACCGATAACACTGCGTTACTGGTAAAAATCCCCGGCATAGGAAAATCGAAAGCGGAGAAACTGATCTTTGAGCTCAAGCGAAAGATCAAAAAACTTGAGGAATTTGCCGGAACAACAAGCGAAAAGACCTCGCCGGGAAATGACGCGGTAGAGGCGCTTGTCTCCCTGGGTTTTGATGAAGCAAAAGCCTATACAATAGTAGGGGATATTCTTAAAAAGAACCCTGAAGGGGCTATTGAATTTGTAATAAAAGAAGCATTGAAATTTTTATCCGCGTAGATCATTCCGGCTAAAAACCTGATTGTAGTTGACAAAAATAAATATTTTTTCACCATTTAGTACATAAAAACAAAAAACAAAAAACAAGAAATGGAGAATGATATGGCAGAGTCACCGGATCCATCAGGTTCACCAGGTCCAAAAAGAGAACAATGGGGAACAAAAATAGGGTTTGTTTTCGCGGCAGCAGGTTCCGCAGTTGGGCTTGGAAATATATGGAAATTTCCTTATGAAACAGGAAATCACGGCGGAGCAGCGTATGTGTTGATTTACCTTGTATTTGTGATTCTTCTCGGGCTGCCGATTATGATGTCTGAGCTGCTTATAGGAAGGCGTACAAGAAAAGACCCTGTTGGGGCTTTTAAGACCATGTTTGAAGGAAAATCATGGACATGGGTAGGCTATCTTGGCGTGCTTTCCGGTTTTTTTATACTTTCTTTTTATAGCGTTGTAGGCGGCTGGACCCTGGGATATATCATAAAAAGTATACAGGGAGTAGTTTCTTCTATTAAAGATGTTAGCGTTGCCAAAGCAACATTTGATAATTTTGCAGCCAGCCCGTTGGAGGCTCTCGGCTATCATTTCCTTTTCATTAGCTTTTGTGTCCTCATTGTAATCTGGGGGATTAAGAATGGAATAGAGCGATGGAGCAAATTTCTGATGCCTCTTCTTTTTGTGCTGCTCTTTGTTCTTATTGTAAAAGGATTTACAATGGAAGGAGGGATGAAAGGGGTAAAATTCCTGTTGTATCCTGACTTTTCTCTCATAAGACCGGGCTCTATTAAGTCTGCCCTGGGTCATTCATTTTTTACCCTGAGCCTGGGGATGGGAGCAATGATAACCTATGGAAGTTATCTTTCAAAGAAGGATAATATTCTTAGTTCCGGTACATATATAGTTGGCCTTGATACGTTAATTGCTATCCTGGCAGGACTTGCTATTTTCCCTGCTGTATTTGCCATGAATATGCCGCCTTCCGGAGGTCCCGGACTTATTTTTCATGTCATTCCCGCGGTATTCGGCAATATGGAATATGGAATGGTCTTTTCGATTATATTTTTTACTCTTCTTTTTATTGCGGCCCTTACCTCGGGAATGTCATTGCTTGAGGTTGTGGCGGCCTATATAATTGATGAAAAAGGATGGAAGCGGCCAAAAGCTGTTATTATTTTTGGGATAATTATTTTTATATTGGGCATTCCTTCGGCTCTTTCTTTTGGTCCAATAGAAGAGGTTAAAATATTTTTTGGACAGAATTTCTTTGGTTTTATGGAAAAACTGACGGCAATTTACATGCTTCCCATCGGCGGGTTTTTTATAGCTATTGCTCTTGCATGGTCATTCGGCACAAAAAACGCGGTTCAGGAGTTGAATGAAGACCCAAAAGTGGGTTTTATTAAGAAAGCATGGATGTTTATATTAAAGTACATCTCACCAACAGTGCTCCTCATATTCTTCACTTTTACCATATTAGAGATGATTTTTCCGGAGTTTTTCAAAGAATTTTTCAAATAATATTAGAAAAAGAGTGTAAACAGCAGCGCCTGTTTGCACTCTTTTTACGCTTTTTCTGACGGTTTTGCAGGCAGAGATATCCTGAGATTAACCTTAACCTCAGAGCCTTTAGACAGCCCGGAATAGTCTTTAATATTGGATATTTTAACCTTGCCGCCCATTTTTTTAACCACACTCTCTACAACAGTGAGGCCAAGACCAAAATCGAGAGAGTCATAATTGACATGAACCAGCTTTGAAAGCCTGAAAAAAGGTTCAAATATGATATTTTCATATTCAATAGGAACCCCTTTTCTACCTTCCTGATCCACAAGAGGATCGTTGATAATGCTGATAATGATACCATCTGCTTCCGCTTCCATAATAACGATAATATTTGTATTTTCTTCGGAAAACTTGCATCCGTTCAGGAGCGCTTCATAAAATGCGTCATGGAAATATTTGGGAGTTACTTTGATGACTATATCATCCCTTATTTTTTTCGGATCACTTAAAAATATATTCTGATGTCTAATATCAGCGAATTTTTGTGTTTCTGCGACAATTTTTTTAATAAACTCGTAGAATTCGGGAAAAGTCATATCTTCCATTTCTAAATCTCTATTGGCAATATTGTTAATTTGCCTGATAGAATTTAGAGCTTTTTCCGACATTCTAACATTATCTTCGAGTAAGTCAAAGATTCCGGCATCAATTTTATAGTGTTCTCCTTCTTTTTCAGCTGAAGAAAGAATAAGATTGGCAATTGTGATGAGAGAGCCAAATCCGGCGCCCTGGTTAAAACTGGTTTGAAGACTGTGAAACAGGGATTTATCGACCCCTTTAATGTCTTTTTTCTGAACCCTGTCTTCCCACTGGTACCATTCAAGCTGGTTTTCAAGACGGATAATTTTTTCTTTTTCCATTATTGCTTCGGTTTTTTTTACTTCAACCGCGTCAAAGGCACGTTCAACTTTGACTAGCAATTCATTTATAGCAATTGGTTTAATGAGATAATCATAAACCCCTTTTCGCATGGTATCGATAATGTAGTCAGTTTCTTCATGACCCGTGAGAACGAAAATAAGCGGTTCAACCGGAAATTTGATCAATTGAGAGATAAGCTCGTTCCCATCCATAACGGGCATCTCAATATCGGTTATTACAACTTCAAAAGAGGCTTCTTTAAACATATCGAGAGCACTTTGCCCATTGTTTGCTATAGCTACCTCATATCCGCCATTTACAAGAGCGTCCTTAATTGTGGTTGCTGATCGTTCGTTGTCTTCTACAACAAGAATTCGTTTTCCAATCATGTTATCGCACCGTACCTTATCTTTCCTCAAATGCGGCATCTACTCAATAGAGATGACACTTATGATGGGTACAGGAATTTTAACTTAGAATACTGAATTTTCAAGTAAAAAATTGTATAAATTGATTAAAAAAATATAACTGTTCAAATTGAAATTTTGCTTGACAAATATATTCAGCTGTTATAAATCTCTTAAACTTATTGGGACTGACCAGTCAGTCCCGCTTTTAGAGATTGTAAATCTAAACAGGTACAAGGAGGTTTCCATGAAACTTAGAAGTATCTTATTACAGGGTAATAATAGTAATTTTATTAATACGCTTTTCACTGCTTATTCCGAAGATAAGATGAGAGAAGTGAAGCCGCTTTTTACTATTTACCAGGGGTATAAATACCTGGTATATTATCCGCTTTTAGGTTTTTCAACTTCTATTCTTACTATTCTTTCTATAGTATTGCTCCCGTTTAATGTCCGGGCTGCTGAATTGATCGGTGTTATCTGGGCGCGGTTTAATAGTGTTATCACTCCCATGTCTATTCAGCTTATTGGAAAGGAAAAGATCGATAATAAGCAATCATATGTGATTGTTGCCAATCATCAGAGCCAGTATGATATTTTTGTTGTATATGGATGGCTCCCAATTAATTTTAAGTGGGTAATGAAAGCTGAATTACGCAAGGTTCCTTTTCTTGGCTATTATTGTGATTCAATAGGTCATGTCTTTATTAACAGGTTAAACAGCGGTGCCGCCCATTCTTCTATTAATTCCGCGAAAGAGAGAATTCAAAACGGGACTTCTATCCTGTTTTTTTCCGAAGGTAAAAGAAGCGAAACCGGGGAGCTTTTATCCTTCAAAAAAGGCGCATTCAAGCTCGCCCTGGACATGGGCCTCCCTATTTTACCGGTAACTATCGTTAATACCAGGAAAGTCCTGCCTAATAATTCAACGGCATTGTTTCCGGGTAAGGCAAAACTGGTTATTCATGACCCCATTAGTATTGATGGATACACTGAAGATAGTATTGACCAGCTTATTCATCAAACAAAAGGATCGATTAAAAATGGGCTGAATGATAATGGCCAGCATTATGATTAGAATAAAAAAAGTTCTTGAAAAAAGAAAAGAATCAGGGAAAATCAATATAAAATAGAAAGGACACTTAATATTTGTAGGGCATTAGTCGAATAGTAAAACTAAAACTATAATTATAAGTAACTATAGGAAGGACTATTAACATGAAAAACAAAAATATTAGTAAAGATAATAAAGAAAATCATAAAGAAAATCATAAAG
The DNA here is from genome assembly GCA_024224995.1 of bacterium. The sequence goes on from JAAENB010000323.1 coordinate 55,983, forward strand.
AGAATCATAAAGACCTGAAAAAACAAAACCGAACCTATTCTTTTTTTATTACCAATGGTATAACCCAGTTTAAAATAAACAATATTTTTGAAAAATTTGCTCCCCTGTTTTTTAGAAAGGTAAAATTTGATGATGAAAGTATTAGAACCCTGGATCAGTATTCGAAAAAAGGTAAAATAGTTTATGCCTCTTTTAGGGGATCCAATACTTCATTAATGATATTGATGAATCTTTTGCGAAAGAATAAATTTAAAAGACCAACCCTGGTTTTGGGATTTAGCCCGTATTCTTTTCAAACAGTATACGTATTTTTGAAAAAGGCGGGTATTACTTTAGTAGAGATATTTTTAAAAAAAGAATACAAAGCGGTTTCGGACCAGCAATATATTGAAGAGAACTTGCAGTCAAACCAGGGAATTGTTATATCATTACTTTCCAGGAAAATTTTCATCCGGAGATACCTGGATAGAAAATCCGACCCCTTACAAAATCTTATTGAAGCGCAAAAAAGTATTGATGCTCCAATATATATATTTCCCCAGGTAATGTTCTGGAATATGAATCCGGAGCGGACTACCCGTCCATTGATACATTCACAGGCGACCAGTTCCCGGGGGCTTTTTTCCGGGCTTTTTACCATTATAAAAAGTGTAACATTGCCTTTTATGAGAATATCGGCTCCGCTTAACCTTAAAGAAGAGATTGAAAATTCCGGGTATGAAAGCTCAAAAGAAATGGCCCGGGAAATTCGAGAGAAAATCCTTGAAATATTTAATCAAGAAAAGAGAGCAACTCTTGGTCCTGAAATAAAAAATCAACAAGAGATGATGGAGACTGTACTATACCATAACAATGTACTTAACGCGATACAGGAAGAAATGGGTGAAAAGAATATTTCCGAGAAAAAGGCGCGGAAAAAAGCGTATAAATATTTTAAGGAAATCGCTGCTGATTTTTCCATTATTTATATCAAATATTTTACAAAGAGTCTTTTTTATTTATTTCATAAACTATTTGATGATATAAAATATGATCCGGAAGATATAAAGAAGATCAGGGAAGCCGCCAAAAAAGGGCCGCTCATTGTAATGCCAAGTCATAAAAGCCACATAGATTACCTTATTATTTCGAGTATTTTCTTTTCACAGAAATTAAATGCGCCTCATATTATCTCAGGAACCAATCTTACCTTTTTCCCAATGGGAAAGATCTTCCGGAGGTCGGGAGCCTTTTTTATGAGAAGATCTTTCAGGGGCTTAAACCTGTATTCTGTTGTTTTCCGGCAATATGTTAAATCATTAATTAACGAGAATTATGGTATTGAATTTTTTATTGAAGGCGGAAGATCCAGATCGGGAAAGCTTGGATTTCCTCAAAAAGGGATTTTAAAATATTTAATAGAAGCCATTGAAGAGGGATATAATGAAGATATGATGTTTGTCCCTGTAGCGATAAATTACGACAGGATTGTTGAAGAGTCTTCATATCATAAGGAAATAAAAGGGAAGAAAAAAGAGAGTGAGTCTACATCGAATTTTGTAAAAAGCAGTAAATACTTAAAACGGAAATACGGCAAAGTGTATCTCACGTTTGATGATCCTATTAGTTACCGTGAACTTCGTGAAACAATTAAAGATGAAGAAAACCGGACTTCTGAAATAGCCTATCATGTAACGAAGAAAATAAGCGACATTATTATGGTTACTCCCTTTTCCCTGGTGACTACGGCAATTCTTTTGTCGTCGAAAAGGGGCTTTTCCAAAGATATGATAAAAGAGAATGTTTATGATTTTCATAAGTACCTGTCATATCGCGATATTAAAATTTCAGATGAAGTCGTATCTGAACTGGATATAGAGAGTTCTATTCAGTATGTTCTGGAAGCATATGAAGATGAAAATATTATCAATAGAATTGATTTTGGTTACCGGGGTAAAGACAGAGATTATTTGTTTGATGATTTTTTTGCCCTGGGAGACGAGGAACGGCTCAGAATTGATTATTATAAGAATAATATCATCCATCATTTTCTTCCTCTTGCCTTTCTTTCGGTTTCGATCTTGAGAATCGCTAAAGATGATAGTGTTAGCGGTCAGGTGGATAAGAAAAAGGTTACGGATGTATATCTTTTTATTAAAGATTTTTTCTCAAAAGAATTTTTATATCCTGAAGTGATGGATGATACACCGAAAATTATTGATTCTGTTTTAACCTTTTTTGAAAAAGAATCACTGGTTTCTGTAAATGGGAATATGATCTCAATTGAGGAAAAGGGCTGGGAAAAGGTGCAGCTTTACGCGTCTCTGCTGCATAACTTTTTTGAATCGTACTATATTGTGTTTAATACAATTTCTTCTTTAAATTCAGGAAAAAGATCCGTTAAGATCAAAAAGAAAGACCTGGTAAACGAAGTTCGAAAGAACGGGACAAAGATGTTTCATCTTAATGAAATTGCCCTGGCAGAATCGCTATCGACAATTATTTATAGTAGTTCTCTGAAAGTTCTTAAATACTTTGAAATAATTACAGAGAAAACGCTGGGTAAAAAGAATGTTGAAATAGAGATTGTCGATTTTGAAAAGGCTGAAATGATGAGAGAGGCTTTGACAGAGTATATTCGAGTAATAACCAGGCCGTTTTTTGGTGAAAATGATCAATATAAAGATGCTCTTCAAGATCCCGATGAAGAAGATTGGGTTGAAGTAGAGTCTCATTAAATAAAACAGCATAAAATCAATATTGTAACAGGGGCGAAGAAATTATTCTTCGCCTTTTTTTAAGGACTGGGGGAAAACCATGACCGGACAAAAATCAGGAAAAAATACTATTGGAGTTGATATTGGCTCAATATCTATCGCCATAGCGGAGATTGGCGCCGATAAAAAAGTTATCAATAGTGGATACTCATTTCATGAAGGAAATATAAAAGAGAATCTTGTTGAGCTTCTTGAGGGTTTTAATCTTTCTGAGTGCGGCAGTATCGCCGTAACTTCTTCAACTCCCGGTATTATTAAAGACTGTTTTACTTACGATACCCGTGTTTCTTTTATAAAGGCAGCGAAGCATTTTTATAACGACATTGGGGCCTTGTTAATGGTTGGCGGTGAGAAATTTGGCCTTGCTCTTTTTGATGAAAATGGAGATTATTTAAACTATAAATCGAATAGTTCCTGTGCCGCCGGAACCGGGAGTTTTCTCGACCAGCAGGCAAAGCGATTAAATCTAAGGGGAATTGAGGACTTTTGTGAAATCGCCTGTAATAATACCGGTGATATTCCAAAAATAGCATCCCGCTGTGCTGTGTTTGCCAAGACCGATCTTATTCATGCTCAGCAGGAAGGGTATTCTCTTGAAGAGATCTGCGACGGTTTGTCTCACGGGCTGGCGAAGAATATTGTTGATACTCTTTTTTCCGGAGATTTCCCCGATTCCCCACTTGTTTTCGCGGGCGGTGTTTCCAGAAATGAGTCTGTTGTTAATCATATCGCCTCAATGCTCAATACCAGTATAATTGTTGATGAGCTTTCTCATTTATACGGAGCTATTGGAGCCGCGTTGAATCATATTGATGAAGGATGCGCGCAGGACGATATTTTTTTATCCCCGGCAGAGATGATTTTGTCCGGAGACAAGCAGCGGTCCTATCATTATGAACCGCTTGAACTGAAACTGTCCGAATACCCGGAATTTGATTCTTTTGAAAAATACGAATACAAGTCTGAACGGTTTCCCCGGGCCACTCCTGTTGAAATTGATATTTATGAGAACCTGGACCATACCGGGAAGAATATCCCGGTTTATATGGGAATTGATATTGGCTCTACCAGTACTAAAGCGATCCTGGTCCGGGGCAATGAAGAGGTTTTAGCTGGGCTCTATACAAGAACTTCGGGAAGACCGCTTGAGGCTGTTCAAACCATATTTGAGTCTTTAAATGATATTGCCAAAAAGAATAATATTTCATTTTCGTTTCAGGGAGTCGGCACAACCGGTTCCGGAAGAAAATTTATTGGTAAAATAATTGGAGCGGATATTGCCCTTAATGAAATTACCGCTCATGCCCGTGCCGCTTTTATGCTCGACAGTGATGTCGATACCATTATTGAAATTGGCGGGCAGGACGCGAAATTTACCACGATGAAAAACGGGATGGTAACCTTTTCCATTATGAATAATGTGTGCGCCGCCGGAACCGGTAGTTTTGTTGAAGAACAGGCCAAAAAGCTGGCATGCCCGCTGGATAAATATTCGGAACTGGCGGAAGGCGCGTCCGCTCCTCTTTCCAGCGACCGGTGCACGGTCTTTATGGAACGGGATCTTAATTATTATATGAGTGAAGACTACCATGTGCGGGAGGTTCTGGCCTCGGTGCTTCATTCTGTCCGGGAAAATTATCTTACCAAGGTTGCCATAGAAAAAAATATTGGCGATAAAATATTTTTCCAGGGAGCAACCGCTAAGAACAAAGCCCTTGTTGCCGCCTTTGAGCAGCGCCTTGGCAAGCCTATTATTGTTTCAAAATATTGCCATCTTACGGGAGCGCTGGGAGTTGCTCTTACCCTGTTTGATCAGGAAACCCCTTCTTTATTCCGGGGAATAGATCTATACAAAAAAGAAATTCCTCTGAGAAACGAGGTTTGTGAGCTCTGTGTTAACCATTGTAAAATTAAAATCGCCGAAGTTGAACATGAGACTGTTGCCTTTGGCTTTCTTTGCGGCAGGGATTATGAAACCAAAAAATTCGTGAATTTAAACCTGTCGAATTTTGATCTTCTCAAAGAGCGGAAAAAGGTTTTTGCTGTCCCTTCGTTACAAGCCGAAGCCTATGATTTTACTGTTGGACTTCCTGCTGCTCTTCATCTTGTTGAAGAACTTTCACTGTGGAAACATTTTTTTAACCTGCTTTCAATAAAGACTATTTCCAGTGAGAATTATTCCGGAAGTGTCAAGGACGGGAAAAAAATCGCCGGAGCGGAGTTTTGCGCTCCTATCTCTTCTATATATGGTCATGTTGATTATCTATCTCATAAAGCTGATTATGTTTTTCTTCCGGCTTACCTGGAATTAAAACAGAAAGAAAAGGGTGTACGAAGGCATTACTGCTATTATACCCAGTATGCTTCTTCTATTATATCGTCGGTTGATTCAATAAACGACAGAACTACAATCCTTTCACCGGTAGTCCGTTCAATCGCAAGCGGATTTGGGATGAAGGTTCAGCTGTATAAAATGCTAAAATCCATGACTACGGGGGCAGGGAAAAAGATTAGTTTCATGCGTGTTTCTCAGGCATATGACAAAGCATTTGAGCAATTTAATGCTTCCGGAGCAAAACTAAAAGATATATATACCAGTGAATCGGCAGCGACCGATGATATAAAAGTAGTTCTCCTTGGAAGACCGTATACGATATTGTCCAGGTCCATGAATAGTGGTATTCCGGATATTTTCGGAAGACAGGGAGTGAAGGCATTCTACCAGGATATGCTTTCTTATGAAGATGCCGATACTGACGCGATAAAACCCTTGCTCCAGGCTTTTCACTGGAATTACGCGTCAAAGATAGCTGAAGCTGCTATGGTTGTTGCTCAAAGAGACGGGGTTTACCCGGTTTTTGTTACTTCGTTTAAATGTACTCCTGATGCTTTTGCTATTGAATACTTTAAGAATATTCTTGATTCTTATAATAAACCATATTTGATTCTCCAGCTGGATGAGCATGATTCAAGTGTTGGGTACGAAACAAGAATTGAAGCCGGTATCCGGTCTTTTAGAAATCATTTTACTGCTCTTAAGGCGAGTGAAAGTGCCCCGCGAAAACCTGCTTGTTTATTCAAGAATCCGGAGGTGGCAAATAATCCTGAATCTTTTAATGGGAAAACCTTGCTGCTTCCTCCCTGGGACAGAATACTGGGCAAGCTTTTGGAAGCGGCGCTGCAAAAAGAAGGAATAGATGCCCGTCTTCTGGAGGAGTCTACCGATTCTATTCAGAGAAGTCTCAGTTTAAATACGGGTCAGTGTTTGCCCCTGACAATTATCGCTCAAAATACTATTGATTATGTTGAGAAGTATAAGCTGGACCCTGCTAAAACCGTACAATGGAATATCAATTCTCAAATAGCATGCAACCTGGGAATGTTTCCTTATTATACCAAACAGATATTTGAAACCTATGGAAAAGGCATGGAAAAGATAACAGCTTTTGCCGGAGAAATCGTTTTTCATGATATTTCTATCAAGACTTCTATCAATATATATTTCGCGTATATGTTTAGCGGCCTTTTAAGAAAGGCAGCGTGTAAGATCAGGCCTTATGAAAACGTCAAAGGAACGACTGATGCCGTTATAGAGGAATCCCTTGATATCCTCTATGATACATTCCTCTGTGATAAACCAAAAGAGGCCGCGCTTGAAAAAGTTATTGGTCTTCTTGAAAATGTTGCTGTTACAAAGACCAGCCGCCCCAGGGTTGCTGTTTTTGGCGATCTGTATGCCCGTGATAATGATATAATGAATCAGAATCTTGTGGGGACAATTGAGGATAATGGCGGCGAGGTTATTACAACTCCATATAGTGAGTATATGAAGATCATTGCTGATCCGTATATTAAGCGCTGGCTTAAAGAAGGGTTATATTCCGATGCGGCAACAGCAAAGCTTCTTCAAACAACGGTACCCATGCTTGAGAAAAAATATTTTAAATATTTCGATAGAATACTGCAGGAAGGGTCGCATAAAGCGAATCCTTCTCCTGAGAAAATATTATCATTGTTGAACGTAAAGATTGAAAACTCAGGTGAATCAATGGAGAATGTGTTAAAGATATATTCTCTTATTAATAATTATCCGGATATATCTCTTTTTGTTCAAACAAATCCGTCTTATTGCTGTCCCTCTCTTGTGACTGAGGCCATGTCCGACAAAATAGAAGAACTCACGGGGATACCGGTTGTGACTATTGAGTATGATGGGACCGGCGGATTAAAAAATGATGATATTATTCCATATTTGAAATATCCCCGGAAGTCCCGGAGACTTGAAGAAAAGGCGGTGTAACCCGGTTTTATATAAAGCGAGGTTCGAGAACCTCGCTTTCTTTTTGGGATTATACTTATTACTGCGGTCCGTACTTTCTAAACCGTACTTTTGAGAAAAGTCGATAGCCCCAGTACATTGACTGATTATCGCTGTCAACAAGAAGCCAGGTCAGGTTTGTGTTCCAGGTGGTTAGTTCGTCTTCAAGAGAAACTTTCCACTGACGGTCTCCATCTTCGGAAAAATAATAGCACTCTTTTCCGCTTATGGAAGCATATACACCGTTTATACTATTGGTAGCCAAACGATAGCCCAGGAATTCACCTAAGCCCGTTGTGGCGTCTCCTCTACCTTTCCAGAGACGTTTTCCGCTCTCGCTTATTTTAAGAACCTGGGGATAAGAATTTCCCAGTCCTTTGGGAAGTGGGAAGGGAGTGAGAATTGGAACAATCGCGTAAATAAGGTACGTTACGCCGCCAACGATTACATTGTCATTGCCGTCAACGATAACTTTTTGTCCAAGACCTGAAGTAGTCATGGCAACCCCTTCGGGCCAGTAATCGTATTTCCATACCTGGTTCCCGTCAGAGTCAAATTTAAAAGTAGTTATGGTATGGCGGGTGATGAGCTTTCGCTCCGAGCCGGTGATGATAACGTTTCCTTTGCTGTCCAGGGTTATATCGGATATATAATTATCATTTTCATTAATACGTTTTTCCCAGAGCAGAGAACCGTCAATGCCGGAGTATTTCATTATAACATAATCACTTTGCTGATTTGTTGCCAGTACAATATCATCATTGCTGTCTACCATGACTTTTCTTATCTTGGTATTAAAATCGAGCTGACCAACATCTTTAATTGCACTCCAGACCAGGGCACCGGTGGAATCATATTTGACTATTTGAAATTTTTCATTCCCCGTACCTGCCACAATCGCACTGCCGTTGGAATCAACCGCGATCTCTCCTGGGAAGGCTTCCATTGGATTTTCCAGGGTCCATACCACGTTTCCATTGGAATTAATTTTACCAATTCCAATATGAGGCGCGTCTGTCTTGGAATCGTCATAGGTACCGGCAACAAGAATATCGTTTTCGGCATCAACAGCAATTAATTCACATTCCATAGGAGTATAAGCAATCCATAGCTCTTCCTGGTTGGTATTGAGCTTTGCCACACTTCCCATCATTACTTCATCCACTAATTTAAAACCGCTAAAAAGAATATCGCCGTTATTGTCCAGGACGATATCTTCTATTCCAATGGGCAGGTCTTCCATTACCCATTTTTCTTCAGGCGGATTGTTCGCTGCATCGCACGCGAGAACAAACGCCATAAAAGAAATTAAAAACATAGATACGATAGATTTTTTTAACATCAGGTTCCTCCAAAACCAAATTTTTTTGTATTGATAAATCATCAATAACAAGGTTGTCCAAATAAAAGGGCGGGTATTATTTGTCAAAACAAATTTTTGGGTTTTGTTTAGTTTTATTTTCCTATACCATATGGACGGTTTTTTGTAGTTTCTATATAAAGATAAACAAACTAAAACAACTGTTTAAGACACATTTTGTCAGGATTAATTTTCTTTACACCTGTTGACGAACTGTCTATTTCTTAGTATACTATTATTGTGCACATCGCTGAAATAGCTATGCTTTCATTATTGCAAACCGCCCCCCCAAAAAAAATAAAAAATCAATTTACTCATTAAGAAGAGTAAAGGGGAAAAAACATGAATAATCCAATATCAAAAATTAATTATACTGATGATATTTCATCAGAAACAGACAGCCGGGAAGTCACTGAATTAACCGCAATACAGAAACTCAAATTTAAGGGAGCGCTTGCTTATGCGCTTATGGCCGCAGCGGTAACTGTAATGTCACTTGTTTTTCCGCTAATAGGGAGAAAATCCTTAGCCGCAATATGGATTTTAGGTGTTTACAACTCCGTTGTATGCGTATTTGCGTATTTAATCTATAGAAAAAAGAAAAAAGGGAAAGAAGCCGCCGGGCTCCAATGGCTCACTGCTTCTGCCCTTGTACTGGCTCCAATTGTAGCAAAATTCGGATTCGCATCCGTTCATTCCTGGGAATTCGCGGTTCAGACCTATCAGTTGTCAGGTATGCTTGTTTGCGTCATTATTTTTAACCAGTTTTTTTATGATAAAAAAATCTATATTACCGTTGGCTTATTTGGATTTATAAGCTGGATCGTTTTTCTGGCTGCGGCTCACGTCTATGGAGTGGAATACTCAATGAGTACCTTTAAGAACGGTGAGCAGTTTCTTGGGTATTTGCCGCTCAAAGAAGCCTACTTTATGATTATTTTGATGATATTATCCTATGCCGGTTATAGAAATATTCCGGCTATTGAGAGTTATCATGAAGAAACTTCCACGCAGAAAGATGTGATCGTTGTCCAATCGAAGATCCAGGGAGAAATGACTGCCGATATTAAGAATAGAATGGGTGATTTGATCACAGTTGTTAATGAGAATAGAAGAATTATTGATATATTTAACGAAAGTATGCAAAAACAGGCTGCCACTTTCGAAGAAATATCAACAACCCAGGAAGAGCTCCTTGGTTCGGCTAACAGTATCTTTGAAGCTTCCGATTCCCAGGTTGTGGAAATAAATAGAATGGAAAATATCATTGAAGAGTTTATGGCCCTCAGGAAAGTTACCAGCAAAAATTTAGTAAAAGTTCAAAATGATATTGATTTTGTTGTTAAATCTTCCACTGAAGGAAAAAACAGACTCGACAATGTTGAGCGTACCGTTTCTGAAATTGACAACCAGAGCGGCAAGATAGCTGAAACCGTTTCCCTGGTTATGGATATTGCCGATAAAATTAACCTGCTGTCATTGAACGCCAGCATTGAAGCTGCCAGGGCCGGTGACTACGGTAGAGGATTCGCCGTTGTTGCCGATGAGATTGGTAAACTTGCCCAGATGACTTCGGGCAGCGTAAAGGAAATTGAAAAGGTTCTCGATTTGAGCAAAGTCACTATAGGGAATGGGGTTACTGTTATTCGCAGCACTGCCGAATTGATGAAAGAAATGATCGAGTATATGGTTTCCGGTTCCGGTAAACTAATGGAACTGAATCTCAGTCTCCAGGATGAGAATGAATCGTTCACTAAAATGAGCACGCAGATGTCCATGAATATTGAACTGGCTAAAAGTATTGGGAATGGGACTTCCGAACAGCGAATGGCTGTGGAGAGTACGGCTATTTCCATGGAACAGCTTAATTCCGATATGCTTGCTATGACAAAAGGATTAAAAGAAATCGTGGACGCCTCTGTTACGATTTTTAATCACGCGAAGCAGCTTATGGATCGTGCAGAAAGAGCCGTTGCTGTGTAAAAATCTTGACATCTTTTTAAATTATGATTTAATATTATTATCCGTATAAAAATCATAATTTAAAGAGAATCAAATATGCCCGAATCATACACCTATAACCCTGTTCCGCTGCCGGAGACCTTTGAAGAGTATTATCAGCATAAACTTTCTTTGAGTCAGAAGTTAAACGTGCGTCCCGGCAATGAAGAACTGCTCATCCGGTTTTCCGAAACTAAAACCCCTTTTGCCATACTCTATATTCATGGATTCGGCGCTTGCAGGGCTGAAGGCGAGTATACTGTTGAGAAGATCGCTCACCGGTTCCGGGCGAATTCCTATTGCCTGCGTCTTCCCGGGCATGGGACCAACAAAGAAGATCATGGCAGCACTACCTACCCGGAACTGCTTGATGAATCAATTACCGCCCTTATGATGATGGAGAAACTTGGAGATAAAGTGATCATTATGGGCGTGAGTATGGGAGGGCTTATTAGCACCTGGCTTGCTTCGCAATACCCGGAAAAAATAGAAGCGGTTCTGTTATGTTCTCCTTTTTATACGTTCGCTTCAACGGTGCTGCGGTCATTGTTTAATGATTCCTGGTTCAAAGTGGTTACGAGTCTCAAGCGAACGAGAACACTTCTTGAAACAATCCCCTCTGAAGAAGATAATTGGTCGAAATATTGGTACCGGCAGCAATATCTTCATTCTTTGAAGCTTCCTATTGGCCTGGCCAAACTTATTGCCCATGAAGCGGTTTATAAAAAGATCAGCATACCCGTGCTGGTATATTATTATTATAAAACTGAATGGGATCAGGATAAAACGGCTTCGGCTGCTCATATGAAAGAAGCCTTTTCTCTTTTTGGCATGGACAGTACTCCGCACCCTTTGAATAAACTGGTACAAATTTCCAGCGGGTCTCATGTACTTACCAGTAAATATTACCCCTCGGATAAAGAGACGATCCTGAAAGAAATGACCGGTTTTCTTAACAGGGTTATTCGAATTAATTATCATGGGATTATTGTAAAACAGAGCCAGGTAGATAAATCTGTTTTTAAGAAGCTGAAGATCATCGGAAAGAGAAGGATCTGGCCTGGGTTATTTACCCTGTATAAAGTTGAAGTCTCCGAAGAAAATCTGGATGAAGTCATTAAAATCGTTCAGCGAAACATGAAAAAAAAGAGCCTGTTCCATTTTAAGAAATTTTATATTTATTTTTACCGCAATGATGAATTGATTGTGGTATTCAAAGACAGGGTTTTTAGCGTCTCCACTGATGACGGAACCTGGGATGATGTTGTTCAATATGGAAAGAGTATTGATATTTCTCTGAAGCAGCTCGATTTTTTTCCGAATCGATTTGAAGATGAGTCTTTTTAGGAATCCTCCGCTCTCTTTGTTAAAGAGAGCGGAAGAATTAACGGTTAGTTTTTATACTTGATTATATAATTCACATACGCGTTTGTCGGCCTGGTTTCATTTCCGCCAGCCCGCTGAAAGCAGAAGTTCTTTTATTATATAGGTCTTACGGAAGGACTGCTGTTGTTATAGCTATCATTAGTCAGTCTTTCCAGGTTTGATCCTGTTGCACCCATCTTATAAATCTGATTATTGCCGTCACGGTTGGATGTAAATATAATTTCTGACCCGTCAGACGACCATTTCATATTAGTATCAATTCCGGAAGTATTGGTCAACTGTGTCTGGTTAGAACCGTTGGAGTTCATTACATAGAGGTTACAGGTTCCTCCGGCGGACATACTATAACCAATTTTGGTTCCATTAGGCGACCATGTTAGTTGACTATGAATTTCGGAACCACTGGTTAACTTCACCTGGCCGGAACCGTTGGAGTTCATTACGTGAACATTATAATCTATTCCTATCCCGGCTGCACCGGATATATATGCTATTTTTGTTCCATCGGGCGACCATACCGGATAGGTGCTTTTACTGGCAGTAGTGGTCAACTGCGTATTGTTTGAACCGTCAACACCAATTGTAAAGATACATGATGAAAATAATTCACCGCTTACATAAGCAAGTTTTGTTCCATCGGGCGACCAGTTAAATGATACAAAGAGTGTATTGCTGCTCAGGAATACTTTGTTTGTACCATCAGCATTCATTACATAGAGATTACTGTTAGTTCCATCGAAATCAATATAAGCAATTTTTGAACCATCCGGAGACCATGCCTGGGCAAAACATCCTCCGGAACTATTGGTAAGCTGAACCGGGTTTGAACCATCGGCATTCATTACATAGAGATTAATGATAGAACTAATCGTTACTGTATATACTACTTTTGAACCATCCGGAGACCATACCGGCGATGTTCCATTTCCTAATTTGGTTAGTTCCGAACCATCCGATTTTATTGAATATATTTCTCCGGTACTGGTGCTGTCGGATGAAAACAGAATAGGATATATTTTATCTTTTATGCTTTGAATATAAGCAGTATTTGCGTCAACAGCAATCTCAAGGATGCCTAACTGAGTTGTATTATTAGCAACATCAGTTGTAAGACCATCAATAGAAGTGGTGTTCGCTGCAATATTGGCTGTATTGTTGGAAACCGTACCTGCCAGGTTGCTTAACATCGTAACATTGCCGTCAACATCGCTGCGAAGAGTTGTAATTAAAGCAGCATTTGCATCAATATTGCTGAGGTTGTCGTTAATATTGCTGAGGTTGCTATTAACTGTACTGGTAAGATTGCTTAACAATGTGGAATTCCCGGAGATGTTTCCCTGGATGGTCGTAATAGAAGCGATGTTTGTATCAATAGAGCTTTTATTATCAGCAGTGGATGTGACCAGAGAGTCAATCGTTATTTGCTGTGAGTCATTAACAGCCTTAAGAGCGTCAATGGCCTGTTGAAGAGCTTCGCCCTGAGCTTTAAGAGCATCTTCCTGAACCTGGATAGTATCAAACTGGGTCTGGTTCGTTTCATTTAAACTTTTAACATCTTGCTGCAATATTGCAATATTAGCATACAAATCGGAAAAACTAAACCCTTCAGATGTATCATCGGAACTGCTGGAAAGACCCTGTTCACAACCGGTATAAGTCATAACGAGGGCTAGCAAGAGACTTAGATATTTTATTTTAAATAATGATTTCATGATTTACCTCAATCCTTGAATTGCTTTTATTAGAAAATACTGCTTTTTTGGCGTATCGGCAATACAATGAGGTCAAAAATGCTCTAATAGGGAATGAGTGCTAGGTGGGGGGGAATGAATGACAACACTTATATGGAGTCGATGAAAAATAAATTTTTCCCTTAAGTATTTTCACAAGATTCCGTTAATATTCATATAAGGGGAATTATTATTATGTCGTATTTAAAATTGAATAGTCAAACAAGAGCTTGTAGTCCCGGTTTTTTGAAACTTTTGATTTTTTCCGTGTTTTTGGGTTTTTCTTCTCTATTATATGCCGATATTTTTTCGGTCTCAGAAAAACCAAAAAGTCTTGGAGAGCCAATGAACGGTTCCGTAAACGATTTTGCTCCGGCCATTAGCCCGGACGGAAGTTTTATGATATTTAACTCCAACAGGAGCAGCAAATACCAGGATCTTTTTATCAGCCATTATAAAGATGGAAAATGGGGAGCACCACAGGTTATGAGCTTCTTAAATTCTCCCTATAACGATGAAGCACCCTTTTTATCTCCCGATGGGAAAACCCTTTTCTTTTCCTCCGACAGGGACGGCAGTATGGAAATGCCCAGGGATGCCCGGAACAGGATCAAGGTCTCTTTTGACCTTTATTGGTCAAAGCTGGTCGACGGCAACTGGACCAGTCCGGAGCCCCTGCCCGGAAAGGTAAACAGCATGTTTCATGAGAAAACTCCCGCTTTAACTGAAGATGGGAAAACGCTCTATTTCGCGCGATGGTCTTTTGGCCATATAAAAGGCACAAAATTAATGAAAGCTGAGTTTAAAAACGGGGAATTCGTAAACGCGGAACTATTACCGGCCCCTTTTAATACAGGGTATCACGATCTTGCCCTGATCCCGGCAGAAGACCTGGAAGGATTCTTTTTCTCTTCCGTAAGGGACGATAGTTTTGGAAAGTGGGATCTTTATTTTGTTTCATATAAGAATGGTATCTTTGGTAAGCCCGTTAACCTGGGTGAGAATATCAACAGTGAAGATAGCGAGCTCTTTCTTACGAGGATCGATCAACGGTTTTTTATCTGCTCCAACAGGGAAGGGGGAAAAGGACAGTTTGATATTTACTCTTCGTTTATCTTCCGCAAAGACAAAAGTTTCGATACCAGGGCTATTAACTTCGATTTTAATTCATATACCATCAAAAAAGAGTCCTTTCCCTATCTTAACGCGCTTTCCGATTTTCTCAAGAAGAACAAAGATCTTAAACTTGAGATCATTGGACATACGGACCTGCACGGATCGGTAAAATTTAATAATGATTTAAGCGAAAAAAGATCAAAATCAGTTCGTGATTACCTGGTAAAAAAAGGACTTGATTCGGATAAATTCCAGGTCCGGGGCGCGGGCAAGAGCTCCCCTCTTGTTAACAAGATTGGAAAAGGGCATGATGAAAAAAACAGGCGAACTGAGTTTAAGCTCATAAAATAAAAAGTGAAAATTTTTCAGTCCCTGTTTCTAAAATAGTTCACCAGGGCTATGGGGATTTCTCATAGCGTGGGGTGCGACCCCTGCGAGGGGCTTCCAGCCCCTCGTTATGATGAAGA
Source organism: bacterium (assembly GCA_024224995.1). The sequence continues at coordinate 71,117 of JAAENB010000323.1, forward strand.
CGGCTCTATTTTAAAAGAAGTTTCTTAAGAGTGCGGACCCTGCGAAGCAGGGAATAAATACGGAAGAAACTGTGTTGATACCGAGGTCTATTTTACGAAGATGCTCCGGTCAAGGGTTTGGTTCTGAGAGACGTTGCAGTGCAACGCCTTTACTGGCTGGTTTCAGGCCAGGGCTATGGAGATTCCGGGCAGCTGTGTTTAGCGGGGAATTTCTCCCCGCACGGGTTTGTCTTTTATCCCCAGGAATTTTTCCAACTCCTGCTCTATAAACAGCGCCTGTTCAGCTTCCTGAAGTCGCTTGAGTAGTTTCAGTTTTGGTTTATTTCCCGTGAGTATAACATGGAGTTCATAGCTGTAACTGGTCCCGTTTTTTCCGTTGCTGATTTTCTCTTTGCAATACAATTGCTCAATTTCCATGGTATTCAATTTTCTATTCCCCTTCCACGGAATTGGACCATGCCGGACTTCAAGATGCCCCATCCCTGCGGTTATTATAGTCCTGTTAAAAAAACCAGCCAGGGTATAATAGGCAAGCCCAATCCCTACGGCGGTATGAGCTATCCCAAACAGGGACATAAACCAGGCGCCGCTTGATAATGATATGGCATGCCACACAACCATAAACGTGTTCCAGCCTATGCAAAAAAACAGGAGAAAAAGATACACAAAAGAGAACCATTTGTAGCTTATTTCAAGACTGCCTCCCTGGCGAGTAAGCTGTATCTTTTCGGGCAGCGGTATGGGCAGGCGTTCTTCCGGTGTGGAATTGTCATTATTTTTGTTCGGGGGCCAGTCTTCAAGGGCAAAGACTCCTCCGCAATGGGTGCACCGGGCCATTGCAAGATCTTCTACAATATTTTTTTCTTCGATTGGGGCTCCACAGCTGGTACAGTTGATTTTTGTCATTTTCATGGAAGATATTCCGTAACCTGTTTTTACCATGGTATATCAAAAATAACGGGGTTTGTCAATAGAAAATGATGGGGGCCGGGCTTACTCTTTTGGTTCTTCGTAAAATCTTTTCTTGGTTTTGCTTTCACCAACAAACCCGTTGAATAAAACTTCCAGGATGAGGGGGATCTCGTCGGTCAGGGGGTAGTCCATTCCGCGCCTGAACCATTTATGAGCAACACCGTCTATAAATCCGAGGATTCCGTAAAAGGCAGTGTAAAAGTTCGTGGTTTTTAATTCTTTTTCTTTATTTAAGGCAAGAATCCTTTCTTTAAACATGGGAAGCTGGCTAATGAAGTAATCATAAAACATGCTCCACTTTCCTGCTTGCCTGGTTATGGCCTCTCCCTGGATAAGCTGGTATACGATGGGGTTTTCCTGGATAAATCCCACCCAGAGCTCTACCATCTCCTGTATCTGGGCAAGCATCTCCCCTTCCCTGGTGAATATTTCACTAATTGGGGTAATAATTTCTTCGTATTTTTCCGTAATGAGCTGTTCAAGAAGGTCTTCTTTGCTTTTAAAATACCGGTAAACCGATCCTTTTCCAACTCCCGACAAAGAGGCAATTTCATCTATAGTGGCTTTGTGATATCCTTTCTGGGCAAAGACCTGGAGTGCCGCGCTGAATATTTTTTGTCTTTTTTTATCGCCGGGATCCTTTTTTTCTTCTATTTTTGAAGTATCCTGGTTTGTGATCCTTGAAAAGAGGCTTTTCATGTAATCGGCTGAAATTTCAACGGTTTTGATGCCAAACCGGGTCGATTCCTCAATAGCGGCTTTAAATAAATTATAAGAAGCTTCGGGAATATTTTTTTCTTCTAAATATTCCATTATTTCAGCAAGATATCGCGACAGCCATTCACTTGCTTCTTTTATGAAATTTTTACTGTCGTTCTCTTCTTTAAGAGAATTAAGAGACTCTCCCAGGGAATTCCGGAAAGATGACTCATCAAAGCTTCCGTTGGGGAAAAAGTATTTTCCTATTTCCACATAGAGTTTATTTTCGGACATACGAGGTTCCTCGTTCTTTTTCTTCTTCTTAGTCACGGCTTGTTCTATCCGGTTCCTGTTTTTTACAGCCTGTCTTGTTAAAGATCGCTGTGTTCAAGATTTTGTCAAGGGTTTTAACCCCGCGTTATGAGAAGTTAGCCTTTAAAAATGACATATTTTCGCATTATAAAGTTTAAAAGCGCGGCTATTCCGATGCTGCCAATAAAGGCGGCGGGTGTTGGTATACCAAAATTTTTTATAAAATAGCCCATTGCCGGGGTTGCTGCGAACGCTCCAACTGCGGCAACCGCGAAAAAAAGAACCATTTCTATAAACCAGTTATAACGACCCTGCTCGAAAACCCATATAGCATTAAGAGTATATGCAGCGATATTGCTCGCGACAAAACCAATTATATTATTTATCATAAAATTTGTTCCGCGCACAGAGTCAGTTATTGGAGAAACCTGGATGCCAAAAAGTTTAACCAGGAATCCCTCGCTGTTTAACGCGGGAAAAAGTTTCCATGAACAAAGAAAAAAAATGATAGTATAAATAAGGGTCGCTACTGAGCCTGCTAAAAGATATTTCATGTATTGAACGGCAAATGGATGCCGCTGCCGCCAGTTTTTTGCTGTAGAAGTTGAATTCATTTATGTTTATTCCTGTGAAATTACAAGATTTGTTCTTTTTTCTGCCAGTTTAATAGTAGCTGTTGCACCTGAGTTGAACTGTAGAAAGTCGTCTATCATGCCGTCGGAGAAGATAACTCCCTGCTCCCCCATGTGGCTTCTTAAAAGGAGCTCGTCCCCGGCTAAGAGTTCTCCCGCTACTATCTCGGTCCCGCTCCATTTGCTTTTAAAGGGCTCGCGTACAACAAAGACCAGTTTTTGTTCTTCCCAGTCCGGAGTATGTTGAAGGGATTCTTCTTCGGGTATTTTATCGGTCATATCCTCTTCGTTCTTTTTCCCCGTCTTTTTCTTTTTTACAGGTGGTTTCTGATGAATAAAGCCCGATACGCCTTCTGCCATATTAAAGACCGAACTGAGCCATCCCGTAGATCCCGCTGGTGTGGAAACCAGGACCCCGCTTGAACTTTGCCGCTCTTCCATATTGTTATACGACAGCGTATACCTGGCACTGATGTGGCTCTGTGCCCCGATAAAGAAATCATTAAAGGCATACAGGTGCTGCCCGTCGTTCAGGTCTACCCGGGCCATTGATATCTTTTTTACCATGTATGTATCATCATCTATATTGTCAAGAGTACTTTTTATATCTTCCGGAAGAAATGGAAGCAAGATCCCGTCAAAGCGGTCCGGATCGGGATTGACCGCCACGACAGGCTGCCCCGTTAGATATTTTGCCGTATTAACCACCAGCCCATCCTGGCCCAGGGTTATAACAATATCTTTTTCCGTGAAGAGGAAATTCGGCAGATAGGTTCTGTCAATAAACTGGTGTTTTACGCCCGAGGGGAGAAGCTGCGCTATGGAGTCCTGAGCGTGCTGATAATTATCGTACTCAAGTTCATAATCCTCAAACCGGTGGCCTCTTTTTTCGATAAAGAATTTGGCCTGGTTTTGCGTATTAAAGCGTTTAATGCTCTCTTCGAGCCGTGTTTGCCTGGTTACTATTATTATTCGTTCTATATTCATTACTTTCGGATTCCTCTCCCGTGCCGGGGCGTAACCGCATTTTTTACTCCTCATAACCCATGAGCGAGTTAAGCAGATCGGGAGAAATATTCAGGTTCCCTATTTTTTCCGCGTTATTCGCAAGGTCTTTTATGGCTTTGCTGATAATTTGCCGTGAATCCATCTGGTTCGAAGCAAGGACTTCCAGGAGTTTCGGATCAAGGCCCGCGAGCGGTCCAAGTTCCAGCTGAACCGATTCGGCCCTGGCCCTGGCATAGGTAACCTGGTTTTCCGCCTGGAGCGCGACCAGTTCTTTCTTTTGTTCTTCCAGTTCAATGCGGGCCGTGGTTTTCTGCTGTGCCAGTTCCTGCTTTTTCATTTGAACAAACTCTTCTTTTTTCATCCGGGCCTCTTCAAGGACCTTCTGCTTTTCCTGGACCGCTATTTCCACGTTCATCTGTTCTTCCCGGATTTCCCGGTTTTTTTCTTCCACTGCTATTTCTGTTTGCAGCTCATTTTCTTTTATCTTCCGCTCCTGGTCTATGGCAAAGTTCCGCCGTTCATAAATGGCCTCATCCGCCGATTTTAACAGCTCTTCCCTGGTTTTCGCTTCCAGGGCTCTTCCCGTATCCGGGGTGGGGCTTATTTTTACGATGGAGAAGTCTATGAGTTCTATTCCCAGGGCTGTCATTGACTCCGCTTCTTTTAGCTTTGTTTTCGCGTGGGATACTATTTCCCCTGTTGTTGACAGGGCCTGGATAAGTGTCATGGACTGGATCTTTTGTTTTATGGTAACCTGGATAATATTGCTTACCCGTTCCGGCAGTTTTTCATTCCCGTCACCGGAAAAGTCTCCTGCTATGCTTACGGAGAAATCGAGCATTGAGGCCAGTTTCTCAGGATCGGCTACCCGGTAGGTGAGCTGGCCCTGGATATCGCACTCCTGGAAGTCGGAAGTTGTTTCTTTGAACATAAAAAGGACATCCCGGCTATCGGCAGGAACAATGACGATATTTGAGGTTGGGCCGTAGTAGAAAAAGCTGAGGCCCGCTCCTTTTGATTTTAGTTTCCCTTTTTTGTAAAAAAGAACGAATTCCGTTGGTTTTGTTTTAATAAATTTTATTCCTAGCATGATAGTTCTCCCTGGTGTTTGCCTTGCTGGCATAGTAGGCCTTTTTGCACGGAATTTCAATAACTTTTTTGGATTGACAGGAAACCAAAAATGTAAGAATAATAAGCCTGAAAAATATATAAAATCATCCTCTAAAAGGAAACTGTCATGAAAAAAGCTCCCAAAATATCACGAATAGAACTAACCCCGGTATATGTCCCCTTCCAGGACTATATAATAGCCGCTATGAAAGGAAGTGAAGGCGGCATTGGAATGGCCCTCCAGTCCGAAGAGGAATGGGTTGGCGGCGATTTTGTTATTTGCAAACTTATTACCGAAGATAATGTTGTTGGCCTGGGTGAAGCCTTTGTATGGCTTCCGGAGACCGGGGTAACTCCTTCCCAGCTTATAACAGTAATAGAAAAAGAGCTGTATAAATACATTCTTGGAGAGAGCCCTTTTGACGTGGAGCGCATGAAAGACCGCATGGACAATAATGTAGCCCGTTCGGAAGTGTCAAAGGGCCTGCTCGACATTGCCTGCTACGACCTTATGGGTAAATTGACGGGGCAGCCTGCCTGCAATTTTATGGGTGGAAGAGTTTCCGGGACTATACCGAATGCCGTGGTAATTCCGCTTATTGCTCCGGAAAGCATGCTTGCTTTTTGTAAAGAGTTTCACAACCGGGGTTTCCGCACGTTCCGGTTAAAGCTTGGCAGAAACATTAATGATGATGTGGCAATTGTTTCAACAATAAGAAAAGGGCTTGGTGATGATGTGCGGATCAGGGTTGATTATAACCAGGCATATTTACCCGTAGACGCGGTACGGGCAATAAACGCCATTGCCCCATACGGAATAGACTGCGTTGAGCAGCCGGTAAAATCGACTGATTTTATCGGTATGGCGTACGTACAGAAACGGGTCGATGTTCCGCTTATGGCACATGAAGGGGCTTTTTCCCTTCAGGATATGACAACCCTTCTTGAGCTTGGCGCTATTGGTGTTATGGGAATAAATTCCGAACGGCCCGGAGGGGTTACCAAAGCCCTTAAGGCAATAACTCTTGCAGAAAGCAGGGGAATGGGAGTTGTTATCCACAACCAGGCCCTGGGAATCGCGGAATCAATGCATGCTCATCTTGCCGCGTCACGGGCAA
>JAAENB010000324.1 GCA_024224995.1 bacterium
GCAGGTCAAATACGCCAGGGAATGGGCAAAGAGAGAAAAAGTCGATAGCCTTGTGGAATTTATCGAAGATGATTACAGAAATTCCGTAAAATATGTAGCTCCAAACAGCATTGATAAAGTCGTATCCGTAGGGATGATGGACCATGTTCGATGAAGAATTTATCAGGACCTGGAGATTCTATTTACTCGGAGCAGCCTCATCTTTTCGCTATGGGAATTCAACATTATACCAGGTCGTTTTTACTAAAAATAACAGGCATGATTTGCCTTTGTCCAGGGATTATTTGTATCATGATAATTTTAATTCCGGGAAAATAGAAAAGTGGGAGTAGCCAAACTGTAAACCATATTCTTGTTTTTATTGCAGGATCGGCTCCGGAATCAAGAAAAAGCTTTATTATTGTTATATCACCACGCAGCGCCTCTTAGAGTTTATCCTTAATGTCTATCCCGAAATGTTTTAGTATAAAGAAATTAATCATTTCACCAAGCTCTTTAAATCCCTCAGGCATGCTCCAGCCGATGATATTCATTACAATGCCTTTTTCCTGAAATCTCATATTTTCTATGGTCCCGGCAAAAATTAAGGAACAGAAATTAGTGCCGTTTTTCTCGGTAATTTCCATGGATATTTCATTTTCAATGGCAATATCTTTATGATATTCATATCCGTAAAAGCAATCCACTGCCAGGTTAAGGGATTCATTCTTCTTATAGGTGAAATGCTTCAGGTTGAGCACATACTTCATTTCTTTTTTTCCAACATCCCGGAAGTTTGGTCCGTTGTAGGAAATTGTGGCGCCGTTATCCAGTAACCTCGATTTCTGGGTCTCAAAAAACTTTCGTATTTTGGAATCATCAGGCTGGTAGACCAATTCCACACCCAGGCAATAGCTCTCCACCAGGCAAAAGATATAATATAAAGCCTCTTCCGCGTGCTTGTTTATGTAGCGTAAGTCAACTTCGATTTTGCTCTTTGTATTTTCTATCATCTTTACATATGCTCTTTAGTTATTTAAAAACTAATAACTGATGATTGCAAGTCTTTTATTTATTTATTTTTGGTTGACAATTCCCGGGAAGAGTGTTCTTCTTAATTTTTTCCAGAAGCTCAAAATGCTTTTTTGAAAAAGCCATTTTTTTAGCTTTCAGCAGGTTGCTCTGAAGCAGCTCTTTATTTATCCCTGACTCTTTAATTTTATCAATAAGAGAATAAAACCGGAGATGGCCCTTCATGAGTTTCTTTTCCGAAAGACCCCAGAGGGTGTTCCCTTTTTTAACCTTTATTTTTTCTCCATCCTTAAGATATAAGATATTACCGGGATAGATCCAGTTGGGATTTTTTTTCCTGAGATACTTGAGCTCCAGGGGAGCGAACCCGTTTTTCCGGGCAACTTTATTCGCGTAGATATAAATATCATATTCCGAAACATGGATCTTGTAATTCTTAACCAGGTTTTCAATCCTGTGTTTTTCGGCTTCAATCTTTTTTCTTGCCAGCTCTTCCTGTTCTCTTGTTTTATATTGCAAATAAAATATTGATCCCCAATAATATACTCCAAACAAAATAATGAGAATAAAAAGAATAAGAAGACCCTTTTTAATTTTTTTCAACCGGATCTTTCGTAATTCCGCTTTAATAACGCTCTTGTCCGGGGAAAGGTCTCTTTCCGCGAAAAGTTCTTTTCGCTCATTAATACTTTTTTGCAGGGCTTTTGTCTCTTTTTTCCGCTGTGGATCTTTTTCATAATAAAGGGCAAGAAGCCGGCGCAGGCGTTCCCGGTCCGCTATAATTTCCGAATAGGTCCGGAAAACGCTTTCATCTTTAAACGTCTGGCAGTTGGCCAAATTTTCTTCGGTAATTTCGTCGAATATTTCCACGGGAAAGGGCTCATCCTCTTCTTCTACAAGAGGAATATATATTTTATAGACCCTGTTCCGTAAGAGTGCCAGGTTTACTTTAAACCTGAATTTAAAATTTTCAGCAGTAATAGCTTCATCATATTTTTTTGTAATAAGGCCAATAACAGACAGGAGTTTTTTCGCGTATGAAGAATTGGCCGCAGTACAGAGCTCCAGGGAAAGCATGGCTTTTGTATTATAGATTGAAATTAATTCCTCCAAAGAGGCCTCTTTTGGACGGGGAAGGATTTTTTTCAATCCGGAAATCCGGGATGGCGACCAGTCCTTGAGAAGATCCAAAATCCGGTCATCGTATATATGAGCAATAAGATCCTGTAAAAAAGAGGCTTCGGTCTCATACTTCTTTAACTCATATTGTACAAGCGGCTGGAGTAGGGGAACCAGGGGAGACGCCGATACGGCAGCATCTTTTTCTCCATTTGAAATAATCACCACCGGTGTTTCAATATTTTTCAGCAAGGGAAGAGCTCCGGAATATACATTGGAAGTCATCATAAAAAGATCGGCCTCTAAGGCAATATATTCTTCCAGGCCCGAATAATCATTTATGTAAACCAGGGAAAGTTCCTTTGCGCAGGGCGCGACTTTTTTATATCGCACCATAAGATTTGAAGACCGGCCCGAATTGCTAAAGATCTGCTCTTCTCCCGTATTATACTCCATCTTGTTAAAGGTATTGTTGACTATGCAGTCGGGATAAATGCGCGAAAGTGCGTTACCGTGGGTTTTATTATCACAAAAGAGTTTGATCTGCCGGTTATTTTCATGTTTCCATTTTATAAAAGGGAGTATTCCCGGAGAAAATCCTCCGGGAAGAATAAAGGCCCGGACCATTGCCTGGTCAATGTGTAGATTGTAAAAATCATAGCGA
>JAAENB010000325.1 GCA_024224995.1 bacterium
TCATCCGGGTAAAACCATTCCCATATGTTACTCTCTCCAAATACTTCTTCACGGGTGTAACCGCTTATTTGCTCTGCCGCTTTGTTCCATACAACGACGTTGGCGTTCTCATCAAGCACATTAAGCCATATATTAGCGTTATCAATAATACTCTCCCGGAACTGACTTAACTGTTCTATTTTTTGCTCTGCCTGCTTGTGTTCGGTTATGTTTATAAAATTTATTATAATATTTTCCAGTTCACCTTCGCTTGAGATTATTGGAACCGCGTGAACATCCACCCAGGTTGTATAATCTCTGTCCGGTCTTTTTATTCCAGCAATATAATCATTGAGCGGTTTTTTTGTGGCAATTACTTTGCTTACGGGATAGTCCTCGATTTTCATTGGAGTTGAATCTTCGTGGACAAAACTCCATGCGGGATCAGCAGCTTCTTTCCCTGCTATTTGTTCGGCCGAAAGCCCAAGTATATTGCTTGCTTCGGGGTTTGAAAAAAGAATGCTTGTATCTCCGGCGTGTACCACAACACCTACGAGAAGATTGTCCACTGTTGACTTGTATTCGGCTTCTCTTGACTTGACAGCCCTGTTTGCTTCAAAAAGCTTAAAGGCCATTTTTATTGAGGCATCAAGCACGGTAATGCCTGAATTTTTTACGACATATCCATAGGAGGTTATATCCTCCGTTTTTTCAACAATTTCCGGCTCCGTATGGCTGGATAAAAAAACTATTGGGATTTCTTTTTCTTTTAGTATAATTTCAGCGGCTTCAGTACCGTCAAGTCCCGCGCCCAGGTCAATATCCATAAGAATAAGATCGATATGGTTTTTTTTCTCATTAAAAATTTGAATGGCTTCTTCGCCGGAATAAGCGGTGAAAACAGTATATCCGAACTTTTCAAGTTCTATTTGCTCTGCCATGGCTATCAGTGGTTCATCTTCAACCAGCAGGAGTGTTTTGTTGTTTACCGTATTCATGAATATAAGTATAAATCTAAGGTTTTTTTTATCAAGAAGTATTTAAAATTCCCGAATCTCCCCCCTATTAGCCGCATTTTTTACATAAAATTTATTTAGTAGTATACATAATTATAGAGAAATTCGATTGTAACATTATCTCATAAGATGTTAAGGTGCATCTCCGCACTTTTATGCAAAGCTTTGCTGCTTCGCATTAGGTTACATTGTTATCCCCTCAGTGTGATTTACCATGTTAAATTAAGAGACTGGAGAATCAATATGAAAAAGGGAACTAAAAAAGATGGCTTTGAGTTAAGAGACACTTCTGAAAAAGGAAGCGGTATTTTCGCAGTTCGGGCATTTCTAAAAGGTGAAACCGTAATGATTGGTAAAATTGGAAAAAGATTAAAAGAGAATCATTCTCATGCGTCACAATTGGGTGAAAATGAGTTTATTTTTCATGCCGGATTAATCAATAAGGTCAATCATTCTTGTAAACCAAATTGCGGAATAAGTGTCAATGATACAGGAGCCCATGATTTTGTAGCCATGAGAGATTTAGACGTAAATGAAGAAATAACTTTTGATTATGCAATGAGAAATTATGGCGTTGAGTTTTTTCCTAAAAAATGCATGTGCGGTTCGGACAATTGCAGAGGAGAGATTACCGGATGGAGAGATTTAACATCCCAAAAAAAAGATGAATACGTTGGTTTTATTGCACCGTACTTACTTGACTTAGATGAAAAATACGCTGCTAAAAAAGAAATAGCAAGCTAATTGTTTAAACACAATAGCCGGGATCACATAAATGGTCCTGGCTGTAAAAAACGATTTGCCCTATTTATTAATGATCCCTGCGTCTACCAGGTCCTGTCTTGTGAATTTCCATCATGTTCTCCTTTTTTAATTTTTAATTAGTATCAGTGAAGCAATTTCCCCAGAAGCTTTCGCAATGCCCGCATCTCATACCCGTAAAGGCACAGTCTAAAATGGTCCGGGTTCTCCCGGATGTCGGTGCGATAGACTTCTTCCGGTGAGTCCGGATCATGGGGCAGGTTCAAAATTATTTCTTTTAGAACAAGTTCCAGGGTCTCTTGTTCCGCGATATCCAGGTCTACGGTTTTATGATTTGCTGCTTGGTTCATTGATTGGCCTCCTCATTGACTTTACTTGTTCGAAAGTTGTAACATATTTGTACGAGTTTTGTTCAAAGTCAATTCTTTTTTTCCGGCTGGCTAAAAAAAATAAGATATTGGTACGATAATATTTATATGGAAACAGAAGAAGTAAATATTAAGTTTGGAAAAAGGTTAAAGGGAATCAGGCAGGATAAAGGATATACTCAGGAGCATCTGGCTGAGATTTCCGGGATTTCCAGAAGAATGGTAGCGCATTATGAATCCCATGCGAAAAAGCTGGATATCGATAAAATCATAAAGCTGGCCCTGGCTTTAAATATCTCTGTTGATGAACTTCTGGGCTTGTCAAAGCCCGAAAGAAAGCCTCATGAAGATGCGTCTTATAAAATCATGAAAAAGGTAAGAGTGATAGAAAAGCTCCCCGTGAGGGATCAAAACGCGATTTTTCGGCTCATAAGCTCCCTGGCAGATAAAAATAACCTTGAAGAATGAATATTTATCAAAAAGAAAAATTTTTTCAAAAAAAGATTTGACACACAAGGTCAAAATTTGGTATTAACCTATCTATTGTTTGATTGAACACTTCAGAAACTTTCTGTTTCAAGATTCCAGACAATAATTTACATTCCCCTGTAGCTCAGCCGGTAGAGCAATTGGCTGTTAACCAATGGGTCGTTGGTTCGAGTCCAACCGGGGGAGCATTTAGAAGCCGATCATTTTGATCGGCTTTTTGCATTAATGAAGGAGTCTGTTTCTGTACAGGTTCCGGGGAGAATCAGCCGAAGATTCTTTCTGAAAGCGACGTGACGTCACGTCGCTTTCAAGGTACAGACCCCGGATAAGATCCCCTCGCAGGGGTCGCACCCCCCGAAAAAGACCCTATTTAAAAAGAGTTTCTTAAGAGCAGCAGACCCGGGTCTTCGGCTCCGCTCAGACACCGAATGGCCGGGAAAAAATAGGTAACAAACTGTTTATAGAAATGGATCGGTTTCTGTCAGGGGTGTTACCCCACTGTGGTGTTCGCCCTGGATAATATCTTCGGAAACAAACCCGTAAAGGCGCTGCATGCAACGTCTCTCCCTCGCAGAAACCAACCCCTTGCACGAAGCATCTTCACAGAACCGGCCCGTAAAGACGTTGCACTGCAACGTCTCTCAGAACGAAACCCTGCACGCAGCGTCTCTCAGAACCAAACCCCCTTGCACGAAGCATCTTCACAGAACCGGCCCGTAAAGACGTTGCACTGCAACGTCTCTCAGAACGAAACCCTGCACGTAGCGTCTCTCAGAACCAAACCCCTGCACGA
>JAAENB010000326.1 GCA_024224995.1 bacterium
TTCAGGGAAGCATTGGAGCGTTTTATTTATAATATTGATAATGCTCATAATGGGATACTGCTGCCGGAGGCTGTTGAGTTTGCCAAAAAATACGGCACTGGAAATTTACCGCTTCATTGTGGGAGCCATCCGAATTATACTGGAATAGCAATAGATGAAGTGGAGGAAGTTGTAAATGAATTAAAAAAAGTATACGGGAATTTAAAGAATGTTCCCGATAACGTTTTAAGTAAATCCATATATCGTTTGGAAGAAAAAATGAAAGAGATAATAATGAATTGGGGAAAAAAAGTTAACTAAATATATTACTCAATCCGTTTTTAGTATATCAGAAAAAGGAGTTTAACATGGAAATAAATTGGGAAAGCGAACTTTTTGAAATATCCAGATCATCGGATAATTATTATGAAGATAGAGCCAGTGCTTATCTCCAATCTTTTCCCGGATCGGATGATGTTAATAGATGGACCAGGCCGAAGTTTATTGAAGTACCGGAAAAAATTTATTTTGACGCTCACTTTGCTTTAATTAAGGAACTTGATTTTCCTTCTACCAATGTAAGGTGGCCGATAATGTCAGAAAAGATGATTAAAACCTTACTCTCGGTAGACAATTTTGAGCATAGAAAAATACCGGTCATAATGCTGAATGATACGGTTATGTCGGAAAACAGGTATGAAGAGGACGGGAAAACATTAAAGGACGGGATTGCAATGCATGGTTATTCTGTTGTCCAGCTAACTGAGCACCTGGATATATTTGACCGTGAAAAGTCAGTTTATGAAGAACATTTTTTGAATCCCAGGCATGTTGAGTTTGTTAAAAAATTGGTCTTAACAGTCACCCCCGATGATTTACCCCCGGTTTTTAGATTATCAGTGATTCCAAAAGCTTTATTAATAACCAAAAAAGCACGGGAAGCATTAGAAAAGGCAGGCATTCGGGGGGTGGATTTTGCCCCGCTTTACAGAGCCCTGGTTTAGAATTCCCAACAGAAGGTGTGTTTCTGTCAGGAAATGCGTGTGCGGGCGCAAAAAAACCCGGACGGCACAGAACAAAGCCCCATATAATATCTTCGAAAACAGGCCCGTAAAGACGTTGCACTGCAACGTCTCAAAACAGACCCCTGTCTCAAAACAGACCCCTGTCTCGGAACAGACCCTGTTTAAAAAGAAGTTTCTTGAGAGTGCGGACCCGGCCCTTCGGCTCCGCTCAGGGACCGGATGGCCGGGAAAAATAGGTCAGAAACTGTGGTTACACCGGGGTCTGTTTTGCGAAGATGCTCCGGCCAGGGTTTGGTTCTGAGAGACGTTGCAGTGCAACGCCTTTACTGGCTGGTTTCAGGCCAGGGCTATGGAGACTCTGAGGAGGGATGCGACTCCTACGCGTACCCAGCCCCTCGCAGGGGTCGCACCCCGGAAACCGTTTATAAAAACGGATCAATTTTAACTCGGTTATCATCTCCCTACACAAAAAAAATGCTCTAACCCAAACAAAACCGGCAAATTCAGGCAAAAGGCCCCTGGCAAACCTGAATATCGAACTGAATTCCCCATTGCCTTTCCCCGCGCACCCAATCCGGGCACAATATCCCAACTCATCCCCTGATCCCTGACCCCCGGCCCCTGAACCCAATTTTTCTCTTGACCTGAACAACGTAGTCGCTAAGGTAAGTCTCTGGTTTAATTCGAAAGTAATCGAGGTGACGGAGAGGGGAAACATGGTGAAGATGGAAAAAAATGGTTTGCAGGCCAAAATATATTCAAAAATTGAAGAGCTGCCGACTCTGCCTGTAGTAATATCAACAATAATACGATTAACAGAGGATCCAAAGAGCAGTACCGCAGATATAACCGAAGCCATATCCCGGGACCCGGCAATGACCTCGAAGATATTGAAGGTGGCTAATTCGGCCTATTACGGATTTTCCCAGAAGATAGCAGACCTGGAACGGGGAGTGGCCTTGCTGGGATTTAACATGGTAAAGAGCCTGGCTGTATCCATCGGAGTAATGGGGAGTGTGCCCAGGGGCAATAAATCGGACTATTTTAGCGGAGAGGGTTTGTGGCAGCATAGTTCGGCAGTGGCAACGGTGCTCAGGGAGCTGGGGAAGAAATACGGAAAAAAGGATAGTGATGATTACTTTTTTGTAGTGGGCCTGCTGCATGATATAGGGAAGCTGGTAATGGACCAGTTTTTTCATGAGCAGTTCCTGGAAGTAATGGAAGAAGCCAACGATATAGAAAAGATCAAACTTCATATAACGGAGAAGCGGGTAATAGGCATAGATCACTGCGAAGTAAGCGCCATGCTGCTTCGGCGCTGGAATTTTCCCGATAAAATAATAGAACCAATAGAATTTCACCACAAAAAGGAAGAGTATAAAGGGAAAAATATTCTGGATATTGCACTGCTAAGAATAGCAAACAGCCTGGCCCAGGAGTTCGACTGGGGCAAGGACGGGAACGCTGTGCCAAATACGGTACATGACGCGGACCTGGAAATTGCCGGCATGACCCAGGATGACCTGGCCGATATGAAGGTATTTATTAAAAAAAGCAGGGAAGAGATCTATTCCCTTTTTAGTTCCTTTAGCTGATCCGCGTAATTTTGAGTCCCCTGAGCCTCCAGCCAGATAACGTCAAAGGGCTGGAGGGTAATATAGAGCCGGTCGTTTTCAACCATCCATTCCATGCTGCTCACGATATCGAACCAGAGTTTTTCATTAACTCCTATTTCTCTGAGGGTAACTTCAACGGAACAGGTTTTATTTGTCACGTTCGTGAGCGTGAGAATGTGCTGATCACCATGGGGAGAAGTTCTAAGAATGGAAAAAATATCGGAAGAAAAGAATAGCACACGCTGGTCGCCATTGGGGTGAAAGGCGCGCTGTTTGGTACGGAGAGTGATGAGTCTGCCCAGTTCCCGGTTAATGCGGGAGATCTTGGAAAGGGGGTCGCCAAGGGCTTCTTTAACGGCCTGGCTGGAAATAACCGTACGGTTGATATCCCGTTTGGAATGGGTTTTTTTCACCGCATCAATATCGTTCCTGGAACCGATGAGACTGTGTAAGTAGATGCCCGGAACCCCTTGCAGGGACATGGCAATGGCACGGGAGGCAACAAAGCGTTTAACCTGGAATGCCACATCTTCGTTCTCATCATCTTCATTGTTAAGAGCGCTGTACCAGGTGGTATTGATCTCGTAGGGTTCTTCAACATTGTTGGCACCGGCTTTAAAAGAAACATAGGCGCCATGCTTCTGTGCTTTTTCGATCATCAGGTTGATATCCTCTTTGCGAAGGATTTTTTTAACGGCCATAAGGCCAACACCGTCATGGGAATCGAGAAAATTAAAATAAGCGGTTTCATTGGTCCCTTTTTCAAGGCACACGGCCCAGCAGGAAAGGGCGGTAGCGTCCTGGGTATAGAACGTATGCAGAACAAGCGGAGGAAGGGCAAAGTTGTAAACCATATGGGCTTCGTCGAACCCGCTGCCGAAATAGGAAATATTTTCGTCATGGGGAACATTGGTTTCGGTGATAATGGCAACACCCGGAGCAACAGCCTTGAGAATATCGCGGAAGAGTTTAACAATTTCGTGAGTCTGGTCCAGGTGAATACAGCGGGTACCGGCTTCGGCCCAGAGGTAGGTAACCGCGTCGAGGCGGATGATATCCGCGCCATGGCGGACATAGAGCAGAAGAATTTCAATAACCCGGAGAAAAACATTCGGATTCTTATAATTCAGGTCAACCTGGTCCCGGGAAAAGGTGGACCAGACATAGCGTGCGCCATTGAGGGTAGCGAATTTGCTCAGAATATCGGTAGTCCGGGGACGGAAGATAAGGTCCCGTTCTTCGGAAGTAAGATCTTCAGGAGAGTCATACGCGATAAAAAAGTCATTATAATACCTGTTCCCGTTCAGGAATTCCTGGAACCATCGGCTTTTAGCGGAAACATGGTTAATAACCCCGTCGAACATAAGGCGGTAGCGGTTTTCCAGGTCTTCAATATCCTGCCAGCTGCCCAGGTTAGGGTCAACAGTCTCGAAGTCGATAATGGAGAACCCTTTGTCTGAAGAGTAGGGGAAAAAAGGCAGAATATGAAGGGTATTGATGCTGCCTTCGAGATGGGTATCGCAAAATTTAGCCAGGGTAACGAGCGGAGAGCGGTCATCACCCTTGAGCAGATCGCCATAGGTAATAAGAATAACGTCTTTTTCGGAAAAGCGGTTTTCCGGATCGAATTTTTTTTCTTTATCGATCATTTTGTCCGGTTTATGGGCATAATAGACCTTAAGAATACGCTCAAGCTCGGGCATATAGGTTTTAGCAGTCTCTTCACCATAAATAAAGCTCAGTCTATTGAGCATACTGGCCTGCAAGTCCTCAGGAAGAACCAGGGGAGTCCTGTCGTAATCGGGCTCCTGGTTATGCACGGTCTTGGTAAACCGCTTCCCATTAGCCTTTTCTTGTGTATTATTGTTGTTTGGCTCTTTCTGAGACATCTTTAACCTCTACAGCGCATATATTGAATCCAACCGGATACTGATATTATTGCAGCTTCACCAGTAAAAGATCAAGCCAAATTTTGCTAAATGCTCATAAGAAACTCTTTTTAAACAGGGACGCTCATAAAGAGCTCTGAGAAGTTTATTTCTTGAAAAAGCTCCTATAAAGAGCTCTGAGAAGTTTTCCCCCGCTTTTTGACCTTTTTTTGAAAAAAATTCAATTTTATGCAAAAAAAGCCAAAAAAAATTTCATCAAAAGGCCTTCCCATTCGTCCTATTAATGAGGGGTAAAAAAAA
>JAAENB010000327.1 GCA_024224995.1 bacterium
ATATGAGTGTTATAAAAGAATTGACCAAATTCAAAAAATATGTTCAGCAGGAAAAAGTTCATGACGCCATGATGACAGCGTTTGCCGCACCAGCGGAATTTACCGGTTATGACGATGTTTTCTTTGTGGTGATGATTGATGAAATACAGTATATGACCAAATATATTTTTCGGGATAAAGAATGCAAAATACTTTTCAGAAATCTTCCCGGGGGGTTTCACGGCCTTGTAGAATTGAAATATGCGCCTATGCTGGTGTCAGGAAGCTACATAGGCTGGATGAGTCAGATGATGCAGGAAATGTTTGTGGGCGGCAGACTGAAACGGACTCCTGTATCTCCGAAACTGACATTCTCCGAAGGCATGGAAGCTGTGTACAGATATGCGGAACATCACAACATAATAATTGATGAACATACCGCACTGGCTGCAAATATTTTAACCCAGAGCGATCCGTTCTATATTTCCATTCTTTTCGGAAGCGACTGGGAAGAAAAAGATTTTTCGGGTGACGAAGGTGTTATAAAGACACTGACTCATGAAATTACGGATCGGGGAAGCGAACTTTTCGGCACCTGGTCGGAATATATTGACAGCACTATAAGACAGGTCAATGATATTTACGGCAAAAAAATTCTCCTGTATCTGTCAAAAGAGAGGCATAAGGAATGCACCAGGGATGAAATAAGAGATCACCTGGGCTGGCCGCCTGAAAAGGACAAAGAACTGGAAGAAAAACTCAGCATATTGGAATACGGCGATCTTATTACAAGAGGAGGCTCGGATTTCCATTATCAGGGCATTCATGATGATATCCTGGATTTCATATTCAGGGAACGGTATCAGTATGAAATAGAGATGGTTGAACCGGATGTGAGTTCGGATATGGCTGCAAAAATAAAATCACTGGAAGGAAAACTGGGTGAACTCAAAGGCCGGATGCTGGAATTCGTCATCTGGCGGGAACTGAACAAATGCAGAAAAGAAAATAAAACCATAAAGAACCTGGCTGAACGGATGCGTAAAATTCAGAATCCGGACCATGCGGACAAGGTAAAAGAAATGGTAATGCTGTGCGGCAGAAGCAGGTTCAATACAGTATGGATGAACTATTACATCCAGTTGCCGCATACAACATCCTTGGAAGCAGATGTTCTTGCAGAAGGCGAAGATGATGAAACCTGCTGGGCCCTGGTTTTTGAAACAAAAAACAGGGATGAGAAAAATCCGCCGACCATGAATGAGGCCAAACTGTTTGCAACAAAAGTAAGTCTGACAGAACAGGTATTGGAAAAGAAAAACAAGAAAATACTGTTTATATGCCCGGTATATTTAAGTGCAAAAGGTTTTGACAATAAAGTTGAAACATGGCTGCACAGCAACAGCATATTAACCGCTGATTTGGAAACCTGGGAACAGCTTGGATAATCAAGAAACTTTAAACTCTTGGGACACTCAATCCTTTTTCTTATTCATGTTTTGATCTGTTTTCGAGCCTTTCTGCATTTGTGAGCCAAAAAGATTTGTTTTCGGATTCACCTTTTGAAACCACATATCCCCCTCTTTTATCCAATACTGCCTGGAAGGAGCGCCCTTAAAATCAGACCCGTGCATTGTTACATCTGACTTGATTTCTATCTTGGCTTCTTTTCCTGACGCAAGTATTTCAATCTTTTCAATTGCAGAGTTTTTAAAGCTCATCTTCCTGGGGCGATTAATGAAGGATTTTTTGGATATGGCTTTAC
>JAAENB010000328.1 GCA_024224995.1 bacterium
TTTGCTTGTGCGCGGGCCTTGAAGTAGTATGGGCTCTTTGGATTGCTCCGGAACTCGCTCCGCTCAAACAGTCCTCACAACCCAAAGAGCCCATACTACTTCCAGGCCAGATGCAGCTCGCAATGCTATTTAGTTTCTGATCTATTTTTTCCCTGCTCTTAAGAAACCGGATCAAAAATACTTCGCGACAAACCTGAAAATCGCGTCTTCATTGAGCGGTTTCCGGATAATACCCTCAAGTTTGAATTCTTCCACTTTTTGATCCAATGAATCATCAAGTTGCCCTGTAACAATAATAATCTTCACCGCGTCCAGATCCCGGTTGGACCGGATCTTTTTACACACGTCAAAACCCTGAATACCGGGAAGCATAACATCAAGAAAAACAAGGTCCGGTTTTAAGTGCCCGATCTTTAAAGACGCGTCAATACCGTCCCGGGCGGTTTCAATTGAGAAAGACTCAATCCCTTTGCTCTTCAACACCTCTTCAACAATCTCCCGCAGCAGGTCGATAATAATTTCTTCATCATCAACAATAAGAATGGCAGGAGCATTTTCCGCCCCTTTTGGAAACGGAATATTCGCTTCCTTAAGAAAGCGCTTTAATTCATCCTCAGTAATCCTCTTATATCCATTGGGAAGAGAAATGGCCTTGAGACTTCCCCTGTCTATCCAGTTATGAATCGTAGACCTGCTAACCTGGCATATTTTCGCCACATCAGTAGGAGTATATACTTTATTCATCTGCCACTCCCTAGAAACAATACAAAATAATAATAAAATAACGAAGTGTCAATAGTAAAATGAGAAAAAAGAGGGAAACCAACTCGTAAAGGCGTTGCACGCAGCGTCTCTCCTACGCAGAAACAAGATCAAGCGGAAAACTCAGGGAGCAAGAGGCAGATACACGTCAATAACAGTACCATGTTCATAGGGATCTTCATCCATTGTTCTGCTCTGAATAGAAATACGCCCCCCATATTCCCGCACAAACCGCTGCACCAGGGGCATGCCAAAGCCGGTCCCTTTTTCCCCTTCCGTACCCATTTCAGAAGTTTTCACAGAGGGGTCGAAGATTTTTTCAAGAATGGAGCGGCGAATACCGGCACCGTTGTCGGAAACACGGATGCGAGCCATGCCTTTTTCTACGCCTTCTTCTTCAGGAACCGGGGCCAGCGCTTCAATAGCCACGGTCCCGCCCCGCAGCGAAAACTTAATGGCATTCGAAACCAGGTTATTCATAACCTCATTAAGGAGACTTACCCGTTCCGCAAGAACAACCAGGTTTTCGGGGTTAAGAAAAAAGATCAGTGTGATATCCTTATCCCGGCTTTTTTCCTTGAAAACAAAAGCAATATCATCAAACAGGCTTTCAAGCTCAACCGGTTCAGGAACAATACTACAGCTGAAACTGCTTTGCGTCTGGGTAGTATGCACGAACTTGATTATGGTATTGATCATTTCAGTGGAACGGTTAATGTCGGGAAGGTATTTCAAGCCCGGGTTCTTTTTTAACAGGAGCCGCGCCCCTCCCTTGATTATGGTAAGATAATTATTCAGGTCATGAGAGATGATCCGTAAAAGATGCTGAAGTTTTTCAGCCTGAGCCTCTTTTGTCGCAGCCAGCGCTTCCAGTTCTTTCATGGAAGAATTCAGCTCAGCAGTCCGCTCCTCAACCTTAAGCTCCAGGCTGCCGGCAAAGTCTTCCAGCTCCTTCTGAGACTGTTTAATGAGAACAAGCATTTTATTAAAGTTCTTAGTTAAATACCCCAGTTCATCATTATTAACAACAGGAACCTGAACTGAAAAATCCCCATTCGAAACCCGGCGCACCCCGGCAAGAAGGGAGCGTAACGGCAAAAGCATACTTCTCCGGTAAAATACCGGAATGAGTATAAATAAAACCAGGGTACTGCCAATAAGAATAAACATATAGGAGCGGGTGGTTTCATGAACCCGCTCACGGTAATCCCGGTAAGAAAAACCAATATCGTATACAGTGTCGTTATCGACATAATTATAGAAGACAATAAAAGAATCGAGATTGTTGGGATTGGAATACCGGTATCTTCTGCTAAGACGGGGAACCGGTTCATTTTCAAAAGAAAGCTTTTTTTCAAGAGCAATCTGCTTCATCATGGATTCACCGGCCTCCAGAGTCTTTTCAGTTACAGAGGAAGTTCTGCTCATAAGCATCGTAAAAGAAGAGCCGAAAAAACCGTCGCCCAGGGGCCGTTTGGCCGCGTATAAAACAGACCCGGGAATAGCGGAAGACTCTTCCGGCGATTGCAGCAGCAGGCGCACATTTGCAATATCTTTAAGACATTCTGCATCGAACAGCTTTTCATGCTGGGAAAATAACTGGTTAGACACAACAGAAAGAAAAAGGATTGTTGTAACAACGGTTATGCCAATGATCCCGGACGTAAATGGCGTGGGCCGGGGAAAATTGTTCATAACCATAACAATTATCATGAAGAAGATAATGGTATAGCCGGAGCTGAATACCATTTGTAAAGTATTCCAGCTGATTATTCCGTATCCAAAAAGCGTATGAAGGGAGGTTAAGAAAAACATATATACAATAATAAGAATAAAATTACGGATCGTGGGCAGGTCTTTTTTCCGGTCGGCAATACGCCTGAGAATAAATATTTTACGAATCAGAACAAAAATACTCCAGGCAGCCATAAGCGCAAGAACAGGCCCATAGAAATAATGAGCGGCAGTTTTATCAATGGGAATAAATATATGGGAATTAAAATCAAAAAAATCTTCCAGGCCGGAGTAGGTAATAACAAAATCAAAATACGAAACCAGGCATAACACAAAAAAAACCGGAATTACAATCTTCGATTCACGAGGGTGATAATTCACCGGGAAAACATAGGCAAAAATCAGGATAATAAAAAGCGCGAAAATAAAAAGGTTTACCATGCCCGCCAGGAACTTCATGCCCGAATAAAAGAAAAACATATTCCAGAGCGTATTTCCCACGGGGACTACAAGGATACAGAGAAGAAAAAGCGCCATAAGCCAGGCTGCCCTGTCTTTTTTTGCCAGGAAAAAAAGAGTTACAATAATAATAACAAGGAGTATGCCTGTTGCCAGGTAATTTGCCGCGTAATAATAAAATAGCATGATTGATATATATCCTTGCTCGGATTGTAATTGATAAAAATAATATAATCAACAAAAAAACGAGGGTTCAGGGGCCGGGGCCCGGGGGTCGGGGGTCGGGAAAGACAGGTTAATTCCCTGGCTTTTCAAAAAACAGCAAAA
This sequence comes from bacterium, assembly GCA_024224995.1. The sequence goes on from JAAENB010000328.1 coordinate 3,283, forward strand.
AACTTGACACTTTCGACATATTGTATCCTATTTACAAATAGGTCAATAAATAGACCAAAAATTAACAATAACAACTTTATTAGAGTTTTTCCATCATCCCCTGGCGCTCTATTTTGGCGTATTCGCAGGCGGGTATGAGGGCGGCAAAGATGATGGTCCGCACTCTCTTAAGAAAGCTCAAGGTTCAAACGTTAAACCTGTTTTAACGCTCTGGCGGTACCCAGCGATGAGCATCCACAAGAGTTCCTTTTGAGCTATACGAAAATACAACCGTAGTACCGGAAGAGAATTTTTTATTAAACAGAACAAGATCCCGGTTAAGGGTTCCTCTGAGCACTTTTCCCCTTTTGTTAAAATAAGCCCCGTACTGAAACTGCACCGGGTTTTTTCCTATGTGAAGAGTCTGTACCTCAAAAAGATAGACCTGGCGAAAAACCGCGTTCTTATGGAATTCCAGGGTATAGTCCGAACTAAACCAGGAGCCCATAACCTTGATCCTGTCCCTGCCCACACGCACAAATGACTCCTTAACCAGGGTGACCCAGCTGGGAGAGCCCGACTCAAAAAGCCCAAACCTTTTATGGATATTTAAACTGAACCCCCCAACGCGAATATCCATTGGCGCGGCCAGGTACCCGTACTTTAACCGGCCCGAGGAATACAACTCAATCCGCTCAATTTCGGATACGGACTTTCCAAGCAGAAAAGTCCTGCGCCCTGCCCTTATGTTCGCGTTCTTTAAAAGCCATCCTTTTAAAAGCATCCCGTTCTCATGAAAATACGTTGTTTCCCCGGAATTGTCCGCTTTTCTTAAAGGAATACTGTTTTCCCCAACACGAACAGTACAATTCCGCGCCAGTATCCCCCCGGCAATAGCTCCCGATTTATAAAACACAGGCTCATTAAGCGTAAGCGTTGTACCATTGATTGTATGCGTTTTTCTGTTTTTATCCGGCTCTGAACAAGAGCCAGTACTTATAACAGCAAACAAGATAAGCATGATAGTTGTCAGAAAGGATCCTGTTCTACGGCAGCTCTTCATAGGTTTATCCTGTTGAGAAAAAAAATAGTATTACGAGCTGCAAGTAGTATAGGCCCGCTTACATGCCCAAATTTAGTTTCTAATGACTGCACTCATGATCATGGGAAGAACAACCCTCTCCGGAATCCATGAGTCGGCCCTCAACCCACTGCCCGGCCACTACGGAAATATCCCCAACACAGCCCCTGACAACTTCGATACCGGAATTTTGAAGCTTGTTCACTGCTCCCGGCCCCATATTCCCGGCAAGCATAACTTTGACTCCTTTCTCAACAAGCTGAGGAATGATATTCGATTTGCATCCGCATTCAGCCGGAGGAGCGAGTCTTTCCACTTCCTCAACTTTCCGGTTTTCACTTACGGAAAATATAGTAAATTCTTCACAGTGGCCGAAATGACCGTCCACAAGGTTATCCCTGGTTGGTATGGCTATTTTCATTATATTGCTCCATTGTCATATAGTTAATTCAAGATCTGGCATTTAAAGACCAGGTTTGAAAACATCAAGTAATATTTTTTTTATATTGCACGCGTCTTTGATTACCGGAATTTTCATAATAAAGCCTCTATAGAATGGTTGTTTTACAAAAAAACGATACAAACCACCCTATTTGTTTAAGACAAATTTGTCTGGAAGAAAAAAGTCCGCCTGGGTGGACTTTTTAAAGACAATTATGTATATTATATATATAAAACAAACAAATAGTATCGATCATAAAGGAGGTTCGATTATGAATAAACTTATCACACTTCTTATCTCAGCGCTTTTCCTTACTGTTCTGGTCGCCTGCGGCGGATCGGGCGGCGTTTCATCAAACAATAATAGTGATAATTCTACCCTTACCGGTTCTGACTCTGGTGAAGACGGCACTGTTGAACCGGTTGAAGAAGTTGACCCCAGGATTGTTGGCGATTGGGATTTTTCCGAAGAGGGAAATTTTACCAATAACGGCGGTACTCTTGTGGACGGTCTCCTTGGTTCCGGGCTCGATTTTACCGGCACGGACAAGTACATCTCCGTTCCCGACAGTGAGAACCTGACCCTTGCTGCTGAAGGTTCTGTTGAAGTATGGATTTATCCCCGGGAGATAGTCAAGTATGCCGGGATTTTACATAAAGGTGAAAAAGCAGACTTTTCCGATGAAGCATACAGTTTACAGTTCTGGCGTGCCAATGGCAATAACGGCCACCTGTTATTTTACATGAACGGTTCCGAAGGTTCCCTGTTCAATATCAGTACTATTCCCGTTGAAGCAGATACCTGGTTCCACATTGTGGCGACCTGGAATGCGGAATCCGTTAATCTCTATATTAACGGTGCTCTCGACAAGAGCGTTGAAAACACGGCCGGAACAATGGTTGATACCGACGGCAGTCTCATCATTGGTGCCCAGCTCAGTGAGTCCTATAACGCGACTTACGCTCACCTTGCTTTTAACGGCATCATTGACGGAATCTCGATCTATAACGAAGTCATGGGTGCGGAAGAAGTTCTCGAACGATATACCGAAGTTATCGGCGAATAAACAAATTCTCATAAAGAGAGGGCCTCCCTTCCCTCTCTTTATGAGAAAGAATCAATATTTCAAACCAAAAAACTCTCATAAAGAGCTCTGAGATCTTATTCCCTACAAAGAGCTCCTATAAAGAGCTCTGAGAAGTTTTCCCCCGCTTTTTGACCTTTTTTTGAAAAAAATTCAATTTTATGCAAAAAAAGCCAAAAAAAATTTCATCAAAAGGCCTTCCCATTCGTCCTATTAATGAGGGGTAAAAAAAA
>JAAENB010000329.1 GCA_024224995.1 bacterium
CTAAAGTGTTTTGTAAACTCAAAAATCTTTAGTATTAGTTGATACGTATCTCTGTATACGGGAAGTTCATAATACAAAGCCATAAAAAAAAATCGACCGCTTGGCGGTTAAATGGTTAAATAGTGTCGGATGACTTAGAGTTCTGAACAAAAAAAGACATAGAGTTTTAGACAAAAAAAGACATAGAGTTCTGAACAGATTTTTATATTTTAGTTCTTTGAAAAAATGAAAAATTAAGAGAAATGCCTGCACCGATTTCAATGGCGTTACGCCAAAGTATCCTTGAGCGATACAAAAAAGGAGAAAAAATATCTTTTCTCGCTCGAGTTTTCAAAGTAAACAGAGGTACGATTTATAGCTTTATTAAGCGGGAAGCATCTGAAGGAATTGATGGTTTGCGTCCTAATTACGATAAATGCGGCAAATCCCGTCCATATGAAAATGAATTCATTTTTCGGGCAGTACGTTGTTTGAGGACGTGGCACCCCGCTTGGGGAGCGGAGAAAATTCGAGCGGAAATGCTCCGAATACGTCCTGGACTACAATTGCCTCATTATCGGACTTTCAACCGTTGGTTTCATTGGAATGGTCAAAAGGAAATGCTATTAAAATCGAAGTTACCAAAACCAAAGTCTCGGCAAGCCAGGCGATTGCACGAAGGCTGGCAAATTGATGCCAAAGAAGAAATGACCATCGCAGATCACAGCAAAAATTGTTGGCTCAACATTACGGATGAATATTCGGGAACGGTTATTGATCCGTGCGTTTTTTCCCTGTAAAAAAATCAGTGAGGTTCCAATTCGTAAAATGCAAGGGGAATTAATTTCGATTTTTAAAACCCACGGTGTTCCCGATTGGATCAAGGTAGATAACGGCAGACCCTTCGGTGATCCGCAATTAGAATTGATTCCTCCTTTGGCATTATGGCTGATCGGCTTAGGCATAAAGGTCATTTGGAACCGCCCTGCCACACCACAAGACAATGCTAAAGTAGAGCGGAGTCAGGGAGTAATGGGCAGATGGACCGAATATGCCAAATGCAAAAACACCTTCGAATTACAAGTTCGTTTATGGAAAGAAGCAAATTTTCATAACCACTATTTTCCGATTCGACGTAAAGGGAATAAAACTCGAATGGAGTTGTTCCCCAGACTATTGCATACCGGCAAAAATTGGAATCCCGGAGGTTTCAAATTAAATCGAGCCCTGATTTTTCTTGCAAAAGGAGAGTGGGAACGCAAAGTCTCTTCCAACGGCCAAATTAGCATTTACGGCCAAAGGGTTTCAATTGGAATTCAATACAAACATCAAAAAGTAAGTATCAGGTTGAATTCGGAAAAAAACCATTGGAATATTTTTAATACTGTAGGCAAACTCATCAAAGAGTACCCCTCTGCTTTTTCAGAAAAAACTATCTGGAATCTTGATTTTTCCTGATTTCAAAGAACTATAAAAGTGTTCAAAACTTAATGTCATAATGTTGTTTAAAACTCTAAGTCATCCGACAC